>NZ_JBFRDX010000010.1:0-139177 GCF_052114005.1 Marmoricola sp. RAF53
TCTGGTTGGTCACGGTGTTGTGGTCCGGGTCCTCACCCGAGGCGGAGGCCACGTTCACCACGGCGCCGGTGTCCATGTCGAACTGGGTGATGACGTAGGGGTTGGTGGCCGCGCAGCTGGTGCTGTCGTTCGGGAGCAGCTTCGTGGCCGGGCAGGTCACGGCACCGGCCTTCGGGTCACTGATGGCCAGGTTGTCGATGGTGACGGTGCCGGTGTTGGTGACGGTGAAGGTGTAGTCGATGGTGTCCCCGGCATCGTGGCCGTTGCCRTCGAGGTCGTTGACSGCGCTGGCCTGCTTGAGCARGGACAGGGAGGGTGCSGGGGTCAGGACCGTGTGCGTGGTGTCTGCTGGGGAGGTGACCGGGTTGTTCTTCGAGTCCTGACCGGTGGCGGTGGCGGTGTTGTCGACCTTGCCGGTGTCCATGTCGGGCTGGGTGATGACGTAGGGGTTGGTGGCCGCGCAGCTGGTGCTGTCGTTCGGGASCAGCTTCGYGGCCTGGCAGGTCACGGCACCGGCCTTCGGGTCACTGATGGCCAGGTTGTCGATGGTGACGGTGCCGGTGTTGGTGACGGTGAAGGTGTAGTCGATGGTGTCCCCGGCATCGGTCCTACCGGTGCCGTTGGCATCGTTCACGGGCGAGGCCTTCTTCACAAGCCCCAGGCTGGCGGCCGGAGTCAACGGGGTCGTGGTGCGGTCTCCGGTGCCTGCAGGGTTGGTCACCGTGTTCCCCGCCAGGTCCTCACCGGTCACGGACGCGATGTTGACGACAGCTCCGGCGTCCATGTCGGTCTGCTGGATCACATACGGATTGGTAGCCGCACACGACGTGGACGCGGTGGCTGCGAGCGTCGTCGCCAGGCAGGTGACCGGACCGGCCAGGGTGTCGGTGATCGCCAAGCCGTTGATCGTCGTCGTGCCGGTGTTGGTGACCTTGAAGGTGTAGTCGATGGTGTCGCCGGCATCGGTCTTGCCGTTGCCGTTGGCATCGTTCACGGGCGAGGCGGTCTTCAGCAGCGCCAGCAGGGTCGTCCGCGAAGTCGCGGTGACTGTCGAGTCGGAGTTCGACTGGACCGGGGCGGAGAACGGGTCGGTCGCGGAAGCGGTGGCGGTGTTCATCACCGCGCCGGCGTCGACGTCTCCCTGCTGGATCACGTAGGGGTTGTTCGCGGTACAGGTCGTCGTGGCGGTGGACAGGAGGACCGACACCGGACATGTGACCGGACCGGCGAGCGAGTCGGTCACCGCGAGGTTCGACAACGTCGCCGCACCGGTGTTCTCGAGGTCGAATGCGTACAGGAGCTGGTCACCGGTATCGGTCAGACCGTTTCCGTTCACGTCGACCCAGGAGGCGACGCGCTTGTCGAGCGCGAGGCTGGCCGTCTGCGAGAGCGGGACGTCGGTGTCGCTGGCCGAGCTGTTCGAGGAGTCCGGGTCGGGCACGTTCGCCGGGGTGGTGGCGGTCGCGGTGTTGGTGAGGTTGCCGTTCGCGGTCCCGGAGACGGAGCCGGTGATCGTGAAGGTCACCGAACCGCCGCTCGGCAGCGACGGGATCACGATGCCGCTGCCCTGCATCTGGGGGACGGTGGTGGTGAGCGGCGTCGAGCAGGTGGCACCACCGCTGGCGCCCCCGCAGCTGACGTTCGTGGCGAGGAAGTTGGCGATCGCGGGGTCCTTGAAGACCGCGTTGAAGACCGCCGAGGGACCGTTGTTCGTGACGACGACCGTGTAGGTGAGCACCTGGCCGGGCAGGTAGGCGGACTTGCCGTCGGTCTTCGTGACGACGAGGTCGGCCGGCCCGGGCGTGTTGCTGAAGGTGCAGGTCAGGGTGTCGCCGCTCGCAGGCACGACGGAGAACGACGTGCCCGTACCGCTCGGGGTCTGACCGCCGGGAAGGGCGTTCGTGCAGCTCCACGTGGTGGCGTAGTTGCCGAGGCTCGCCCCCAGGGCGCCGGCCTCGGTGAAGGTGTAGGTGCTGCCGGGGAGCGCGTTGGCCATCGTGGCCGAACCGCTCGCGGTGGTTCCGGAGCCCGTGGTGACGGCGCTCTGGCTGCCGCTGGGACCGGCGATGGAGAGTGCGAACTGGTCGCCGGAAGCGGCGCGCCCGTTCGGCAGCGCCTTGTTGACCGTGAGCGTCGCCGGCACGTCGATGGTCAGTCGGTAGTCCTCGACCTCACCCGAGTCGGCGGCGCCGGTGGGGGACTGGGTCTGGGCCGCGTTGTACCCGATCCGGAAGCGCGCGTAGGTCACGCCGTTGGTCAGGCCGCTGAGGCCGGCCCAGTTCAGGGTGGCCGAGGTCGCACCGGCAGCGAACGCCGAGCAGGCGCGCTCAGCCACGGCGAACGTGCCGCCCCGGTTGAAGTCCACCCAGCCGCACACGGTGCCGGCCTTGCTCGCGCCGCTGATCGCGACGGTCGTCGAGTACGTCGTCGCGTTGGTGAGCAGGGTGCCCAGGGTCACGCCGTCGTCGGAGCCGTCGTTCGCCGCGGTCGCGCCGGCCAGGGGAGAGGTGGCGCTGTTCGACACGCTGGTGTTGTCCTCGCTGACGCCGGATCCGAGGGTCACGTCCGAGAGCACCGCGCGGGCGGCGTTGCCGGCGTCGTACGTCGCAGGAGCGTCCCCGAAGTCCTCGGGGACGGTCACGACCACGGCGAACCCGTCGCCGCTGCCCGGCGTGTTGTACGGCGCGACGCCCGCCTGGGTCTGGGTGAACATGGCGCTGACGTTGAACGTGGCGCTCGTGACGGTGCCGTTGATCCGGAAGCTGCCGCACACGGCGGTGGCCTGGGACGCCAGCGAGCCTGCGATCGTGGTGCTGTCGCAGGCGGTTCCGGTGCTGTCGTTGGTCGCGCCGACGGTCGTCCCGCCGGTGACGGCGAGGTTGCCGCCGCTGACCTTCGAGACGGTGAGGCCGGCGGTCGCGAGCGTCAGCACGGCGTGGAGCTGGGACTGTCCGTCGATCACTCCGGCGGTCGTCCGGGTCGACGCGCCGCCCATCCCGGAGATGTGCAGCACGGGATTGCGCACGGGCTGGTTGAAGGTGACGGTCATCGTGCCGCGTCCGGCGCACGGGCCGGTGGTCGGGCACGATCCGGTGTCCACCAGCATGTTCGCGCCGGGCGTCGCCGACGGGACCGTCGGGGTGAAGTCGCTCGCGACGTACCCGCGGGAACCGAGCGTCGTGCCCGCGGCCTGCGCACTGGTGAGGCCGGTGCCGCCGACCGCGACAGTTAGCCCGGAGCCCGGGAAGGTCGAGGTCGCCGCACCGCCGGCCACCGTCGGAGCGGCGGTCGGGAGCTGGTAGCCGTCCGCCGGGCTCAGCGTGATCGCGGGCAGCAGCACGACGTTGGCGGCGAGGAGGAGGCCGGCCAGCGCGATGCGCGCGATCCGTCCCGCGTTCGAGGGCGATGGGCGTCGGCCCGCCCGGTGCTCCGGCTGGTACTTGGTCTCGAGCACTGGGGCTCCCCTTCGTGGCTGGTGGTGCGTCGTGAGGAGGACGTCACCGGATACGGCCCTGTTACGGGTGAGGCGCCTTGACATAGGCAGGTAATTACCTGCATATTGAGGTCATGGTGGACGACAAGGGGATGGATGCGGTGTTCAAGGCACTGGCCGATCCGACCCGTCGTCTGCTGCTCGACCGGCTGCGGGAGCAGAACGGGCAGACCCTGAGCGAGCTCTGCGGTCGGCTCTCGATGACCCGGCAGTCGGCGACGCAGCACCTGGACCTGCTCCGGGACGCCACGTTGGTGACCGTCGTACGACGGGGGAGGGAGCGGTTGCACTACCTCAACCCCGCCCCGATCCACGAGATCCGCGAACGCTGGATCTCGGAGTTCGACAGTCCCCGGCTGGAAGCCCTCAGTGCCGTCAAGCGCCAGGCAGAGGAGTACGCCATGAGCATCAACGAGGTCGAGACCGTTCCCGACTACGTCTACGTCACCTACATCCGGGCCACCGCGCCCGACGTCTGGAAGGCGCTGACCGACGCCGACCTGACCGCCCGCTACTGGGGCCACCGCAACGTCTCGGACTGGCAGCCGGGATCGGCGTGGGAGCACCACAACGTCGAGTCCGGCAACCTCGACATCGTCGGCACCGTCCTGGAGGCGGACGAGCCGCGCCGCCTGGTGGTCACGTTCGCCGACCCGGCGAACCTGGACCCGCCCGGCGGCCAGTCCGTGGTCACGTTCCTCCTGGAGGAGGACACCGACGTCGTCCGGCTGACGGTGACCCACGAGAACCTGCCCTCGATGGGCATGTACGGCGGCATCTCGCAGGGGTGGCCGGCTGTGCTGGCCAACCTCAAGTCGCTGCTGGAGACCGGCGACGTGCTCCCGCGCAGCCCGTGGGGGATGGTGCAGTCATGAGCACCATCCGCCACCGGATCGGTGTCCGGAACGCCGCCCCGCAGACGGTGTACGACGCCCTCGCCACGATCGACGGGCTGGCCGGCTGGTGGGCGGTCGACACCAGCGGCGACCCGGCGGTCGACGGGGTGATCGCCTTCCGGTTCAGCACCGGCGGCTTCGACATGCTGGTCCGCGAGCTGGTGCCGGCGAAGTCCGTGCGCTGGGAGGTCGTCGACGGACCGGAGGAGTGGATCGGTACGGAGGTGTCGTTCGAGCTGCGTCAGGAGGACGGGTTCACGGTCGTGCTGTTCGAGCACCGCGGCTGGACCGAGCCGGTCGAGTTCATGTACCACTGCAGCACCAAGTGGGCGTCCTTCCTGCTCAGCCTCAAGGAGCTGCTCGAGACCGGCGCGGGGCGACCCGACCCGCACGACCTGCGGATCAGCGACTGGCACTGAACCGCCGGCGTCAGCCTCCCGGCGGCGGCACCTGATCGCGCACCGGGAGGCCCATCGCCCTGGCCGCCCGCGCGATCCCGGGGGAGGCCCGCTCAGCCAGGGCCGCGATCGTCAGCGACGGGTTCACGGTCAGCGAGGTCGGCACCGCGCTGCCGTCGGTGACGAAGAGTCCCGGCAGGCCGCGCACCTGGTGGTCGGCCTGGAGCGCGGACGTCGCCGGGTCGTCGCCGAGGCGGCAGGAGGCCAGCGGGTGCGCCGAGAGCACCGGCTGACCTCCGGTCCAGTCGAGGTGCTTGCCGAGGCCGTCCTTCTCGACGATCGACCGGAGGGCGGCGTCCGAGGCGGCGAACCCGCGCAGCGTGTTCGCGTTCGGTCGGTAGGTCAAGGAGCTGACCACCGCGGACGACGCGATCCGGAGGAAGTTGCCGGTCGGCGGCAGCGCACCCCAGGACCCTTCGTTGTCGTCCTCGGTGAGGGCGAGCAGCGTCAGCCAGGAACGCCACCTCTTCGCCAGCAGCTTCTTGTCGACGCCGAACCAGTCCGGTGCGCCCGGGGTGCCGTCCTCGGGAAGGATGTTCGTGATCGCCGGGAAGTAGATCTGCTGCAGCCCGAAGCGCTCGAACTCCGGTCGGGCCGGGTCCAGGTAGTCGTAGCTCATCGAGCCGATCGGCTTCCCGATCGGGAACGCGTCGTACGCCGTCCCGGGCGAGCGCTGCAGGCCGAGCACGTCGCGGATCCGGGCCTCGTCCATCACTGCCATCGAGACACGGTCGCCGTTGGGGGAGAAGTACTTGCCGACCGCGCCCGGCATCGTCCCCAGGGCGAGCCGCGAGCGCCGCAGGATCACGGGCGTGCCCATCGTGCCGGCCGCGACGACGACGATCTTCGCCTCGATCGCACCGGTCCCGGTGGTCTGCCGGTAGTCGTTCTCGTTCACGACCGTGTAGTCGACCCGGTAGCGGTACCCGGGCGTGAGCGAGGGGGAGATGCACTGGACCTCGTGCAGCGGCCGCACCTGGGCGCCGTACGCGCGGGCGGCGGGCAGGTAGTTGAGCAGCATCGAGCGCTTCGCGTCGAACCGGCAGCCGTTGAGCATCCAGTTGCAGTTCGTGCAGCGGTCCAGGTCGACGGCGACGGGGACCGGGTTGCAGGTGTGGCCGGCGTTCGAGCAGGCGGCGGCGAACAAGCCGCCCGGGTACGGGACGTCGTTCCAGTCCTGCTGCGCGACCGGGATCGTCGCCTCGACGCGGTCGTACCAGGGGTCGAGGGCCTGGCGCGTGAGGGCGCCGGGCCAGAGCCGGCGGCCGGTCGACCCGCGGCGCTCGAAGACGAACGACGGCGCCCGCAGCGAAGCCGCGAAGTAGACGACGCTGGAGCCGCCGACGCAGTTCCCGGCGACGACCTGGACGCCGGTGCCGGTGATGAGGTCGACGATCCGGGTGTACCCGCCGATCTCGAGACTCTGGGTGAAGTCGCTCGCCCCGAGCTCCGGGCCGCGCTCCAGCATGATCACCTTGGCGCCGCCGGCGGCGAGGTTGTACGCCGGGATGGCACCCCCGAAGCCGGTGCCGATCACCAGGACGTCGGTGCGCTCGACGCTCATGCCGGGTTCCCGCTCGCGGTCGTGGCCGGGTGGGCAGGCGCGAGGGCGCGACGGTAGCTGAACTCGGGGAACCGCCAGATCTCGTCCGGGTCGGGATCCGGGAACCCGAGCCAGGCCAGGCCGGGGTGACGGTTGCGGACGGCGGTCGCGGTGTCGAGGTGCGCGGCCGTGTGGAAGGCGAGGGTGGCCATCGCGGCCAGGGCGTACCAGAGCAGCTGGACCACGCCCTCGCCCTGGACGAGCTGCTGGACGACGGCGGTGCGGCCCTTGAGGTCGAGGTTGACGAACGCCGGCTCGGTCACGTCGAGCAGACGACCCGCCTGCCCGTGCAGCGTCGCCCAGGTGGTCGCCTCCACGTTGATCAGGGTGGCCAGTGCCGGGAGAACTCCGGCGAGTCCGATGTCCGGGTCCTGGTAGAGCGCCCAGGCGCCGGCCTGGACCGCGCCCGGACCGGGGGCGGCGCCGAGGACGACCTTGTCGCCGGGGTAGCGCTTCTCGCCGGGAACGATCGTGTCCGCCCAGGCCTCCATGGTCGCCCGGGTGAAGTCGGCACTCGCGCCGGCATCGCCAGGCGTGGCGACCGGGAGGACCACGGCCGCCGCGGCGACGGCTTGGAGCAAGCGGCGGCGGCTGAGCCCGGGGACCTGGAGTGCGGTCATCGGAGGCAGAGCGGGTTGAGCGGCAGGCCAAGGCTGGCAGCTGCCCCGTCTCCGCCCTGGCCGTACTGGAGGAGGGCGTCGGCCAGCGCAGGCAGGAGCGGGCGCAGGAACTTCGCCGCCTCGGCCAGGGTCGCGGGCTGACCGAGGACGGTGAGACCAGTGATCCGCGCGCCGGCCTTCCCGCTGCCGAGGTCGAACCAGTAGCTGCCGTCCCAGCGGACGATGGGCGTCATACCGGGGGCGAGCTGAACGCTCCAGTGGTCCTTCTGCCAGTACTGGCAGGCGCCGCCAGCGATGAGGAGGCGGGCCGGCTCGGCGACGGCGAAGCTCACGGCACCGCCGGTGAGGACGGTGATGTCCCGCTTGGCGTACTCGACGCACAGCGGCTGGTCCTTCAGCGTCAGCGGCGGGGCCACGCCTTCGCCGTACTGGCGGAACGTGCAGCTGGCCGCGAAGGGCGGGTCGGCGTACGGCGTCACACCAGGGGAGTCGGCCACGGCCGGCACGGGCAGGACCAGGGCGACGACCAGGGAGAGGACCACGGCGGCGAGGGCGGCGATCTTGGTCACGAGCATCGGGCACACTCCTGGGAGGGGGCTGTGTACCTTCTGAGTATGCAAAGTAATCGGACGTGACACAAGAGTCCTCGCGAGTACAGTAAGGACCATGACCACCGACGTCGTCTCCGTGGACCTGTCGGCGCTGATCGCCAACGGGGAGGCCTTCGGGCTGTCGCCCGAGGACTTCCTGACCCGTTCGAGCGCCACTCAGCGGGGACGACTCCTGGTCGCGGCGACACTGGTGGTCGCCGAGCGCGGGTACGCCAAGGCGAGCGTGAGCGACATCGTCACCGCCGCGGGGGTGTCCCGGTCGACCTTCTACGAGAACTTCCAGGGCAAGGACGACTGCCTGGTCGCGGCGTACCAGGCTGCGATCACCGTCACGATGAGCCGGATGGCGGAGGTGGCCACCGCGGCGGCCGCGGACGGGTGGCACGCGGCACTGGTGGCCGGGGTCCACTCGGTGTTCGACGACGTCAGGGCGCGGCCGGCGGTGGCCCGGGCGATCTACGTCGAGCTGGGTGCCGCCGGAGCGGGCGTCCTGGTGAGCCGGCGTGAGGGCAACGACAGGTTCGCCGAGCACGTGCACGCGCTGGCCGCGCTGGTGCGGCAGGTGAACCCGGAGATGCCTGAGATCAGCGTCGGCCGGATCCAGCTGCTGATCTCCGGGCTGGATCTGCGGATCGCGTACGCGATCAACGAAGGCTCGGACGATCAGCTCGATGCGGTGGCCGACCTGGCGATCGAGTCGATCGATGCGATGTACAGCCCGGTGCTGGCCGCGAGCGGGGGTTAGGAACCGGGGCGGGGCCGCTCAGGGAACTCTCCTTTGATTGACATAATGTTCCTTATCGGCGACATGAGCACGCGGCGGCGTAAGTCAGGCCGGCAGCCGGAAGAGCGTTCGGACCGAGAGATTCCACCAGGCTGAAGTTCTCGAGGTCGTCCGAGTTCCTGCTCGCGGATCTGCGGCAACCACCGGAACCGCTGTGCCAGGTGGTCGTAGGCGGCACGGAACAGCACGCTGCTCGACGAGGGCCCGAATCCGGCCGGCGCGAGCAGGCCTGTCAGCTGCTCCTCCACGGCGACCCGGAAGTCCTCGTAAGTTGACATAATCCAACTCGGGAACAGCGTCTCAGCCGCACACGCTGATCGCGAGCACCGAGTACGTCCGAGACGTCGACGGGACCGAGGTCCAGGTCGTCGACCCGAAGTTGCGTTCGGTCGTCACCCAAGCGGTTCCCCCGGTGACGGCCGCGGTGAGGGTGGCGCTGGTCCCCGACACGGTCGCGGTGGACGCTCCCCCGGTGCCGTAGTGCAGCGTGTACGACGTCGCTCCCGGGACCGCCGTCCAGGTGAAGCTGACGCTGAAGAAGCCGATCGCGCCACAGGTGAAGGGCGCCGGCGCCGGGATCACCGCGGCTGTGAACGTCGAGCCGGTGGTGCCCACGCTGTCGACCCACGCAGCGCTGGTCGGACTGCTGCTCCCGGCGACCGCACCCGCTGCGCCGACGCCGACCACGACGGCGAGGGCCGACGCCGAGACCCGCCTGCGGCCGGCAGGGTGCACGGGCCGCCGGAGCAGCAGCACGCAGAGGAAAGCGGCGTACAGGCCGAGGAGGAACAGGCCGATCGGGCTGGCCAGCGCCGCCGCGGCGTACCCGAGGAGCGGGACGGCGAACCAGACCCGATCCGCCTTCGCCACTTGGTAGGGCTGGGCGTCCGCGACCCGGTTGCCGTCCCCGCGGAGCACCAGCCGCGCCCGCGCGYCCTCGTGGTCGACGGCGACGATCCGGTGCGTCACCCGGCTGCCGGTGTCCGTCCGCACCGACACGACATCGCCGACCCGCAGCTCGCCCGCCGGGACCGGACGAGCGACCGCGAGTGCTCCGGTGTCGATCGCCGGCGACATCGATCCCGAGCGGAAGGTGAGCAGCCGCAGGTCCAGGACAACTGTGAGGACTGCCAGGAGAACGGCCAGCGTGCCCGCGACGGCGGCCAGGTTGAGTGCGAGCCTGCCGACGCCCCCGACAAAGCGCTTTCCGGGACCCGTCATGAGAGGTCGGACGTCCCGGAGAAGGTGAGTGTCGCGCTCGTCGTCCCGCCCTGCAGCGCCGAGGCCGCCGTCGCGGGCAGGGTGACCTGGACGCAGAGCGTCTCGGAGGCCCCGGCCGTCAGCAACCGCCCGGTGCCGACGAGGCTCCCGGTGAGCGAGGTGCCGGTCCCGGCCAGCGCTGAACCCGCACAGGTCCGGCTCGGCGGGGCCCCGGTGGTGGCGCTGTCCGCGGTCACCTTGACGACCAGTGCACCGGCCAGGTTCTTGCCGTCCGCGTTGGTCGCCGCCGACGTCGCGGTGTACTTCAGCGGCGCCGTGCCCGCGTTCTTGACGGTCAGCACTCCTGCGGCGGTGTTGCCCGGCACCATCCCGCTGAGGCTGATCGTGCTGAAGTCGGCGGCGGAGTCGACGTTGTTCACCTTGAGATCGATCGTGCCGGCGCTGAACGTGGCGCCGGTGACGGTGACCGCGTCGGTCCAGAACGCGTGCGTGCTGATCGTGCCGGTGCCGAGCAGCACGCCCAGCCCGAGGGCAGCACGGAGCCGGACGGGTACCCGAGTGCGACGTGGAGCGCGGTGCTCACCGGGTCGGGTGCGAGGCGCGGTCATCATGAATCGTCCTTTCGGAGAGTCGAGGAGCGCGCGTTGCGCAGGACGGTCGTGCCGGCCACGACCAGCGCGATCCCGGCCAGCAGGACCCAGCGTTCGAAGCCGCCGGTGTCGGGCAGCAGACCAGGTCCGCCACCGCCACCGCCGTCCTCGCCGGGCGCCGCGACCGGGATCACCTGACTGAGCAGCACCTGGAAGTCGAACAGCAGCTGCCGGCTCTGCGAGATGTTGGCCGACGCCGCCCTGAAGGTGGCGCGGACGGTGATCCGATCCTCGGCGCCGGCGGCCAGCACGGCGGTACCGAGGCGGTGGGGTGCCCCGTCCGCGGCGACGGTGTTCCACCCGCTGCTCCCCCGTCGCACCTCGAGCGCGACGTCGCCGCGCGCCAGCAGCCCACCGAGGTCCCGTGCGTGGGCGGCCAAGGTCAGGGTGCCGGCGTCGGCAGAGTGGTTGGCGACGAAGAACGAGGCCGAGCGCACGTCGCCGGGGACCCAGCGCTCCCCCGGGGTGAACAGCGGCTGGTCGAGGGCCGTGGACCAGGTGACGCCGTCGGTGCTGACCAGGATCCGGCCGGTGGCGTTGGCCGTACCGGCCGGGGTCAGGATAACCAGGAGGACCGGCAGGAGTGCCAGCACGAGGCGGCACCTCATCGGCGCGCCCGCCGGTCCATCAGGGTCCCGGCCAGCATCAGGGCGGCGTACGCGAAGAGCCCGAGCGCCACCACGACGGTGGCGCGGTGGCGCTGCTCGCCCGAGATCCAGGAGTTCGCCCGGCCGAGGTACGGCACCGCGTACCAGACCCGTCCCTTCACCTGGACGGGCCGGACCCACAGGGCGTCCGGCACCGGGTTGGCGTCCCCCTGGGTGCGCCAGCGCGCGGTGCCGTCCGTCGCCGTGCCGACCTCGACCACCCGGTGGGTGACGACCGGTCTTTCACCCGACGCGAGCTGGTAGGTGATCACCGTGCCGACGTGGACGTCCGCGGGACGGACCGGCTTGGCCACGACCAAAGTCCCGGGGGGCAGGTGTGGCCGCATCGATCCCGTCAGGATCGTGTACGGCGTCGCCCCGCCGATCCGGGGTACCAGCACGGCGACCGTGACGGCCGCCGTGCTGACGACGATGACCGCCCACGCGACCACCTGCCCGAACCGGCGCATGCCGCTGTCAGCCGTGGATCTGGTTCAACGTCACGGCGTAGCTGCTCAGCGAGGCCGCCTGCAGCTGCGTCGTGTTGCCCGACGTCGGCACGAACGCGACCGAGATCTTGGCGGTCAGCGTCTTCCCGTCGTCCGCCGCGGTGATCGAGGTGACCGGTGCACCCGCGACGTCGAAGGTGCCCCCCACGGTCAGGGCCGGTGCCAGGGAGCCGGATGCGGCCCCGCCGGACGCGGTGACGTTCGCCCGCAGGTGCGTGCCGACCGCGCCGATCGTGTAGGTGCAGCTCTTCGTGAGCACGTCGCCCGGGACGAGGGTGTCCGTGACCGGGTCGAAGGCGGCGCCGGCGGGGCTCTCCGCGCCGTCCAGGGTCCAGGATGCGGCAGCACACCCACCGGTGGTGGTGTCGGTCAGGGTCAGCTTGCCGCTGTTGAGCGCTCCGCCGGCGACGGTGGCGGCGTCGGTCCAGTAGGCAAGCGAGCCGGCACCGCCCAGCAGCAGCACGGCGCCGGCAGCGGCGGCCAGTGCGCCCTTCGTCGACTTGTTCATCTTCTCCCCCTCGGGTCACGCCGGGAGCGCGAGTCACCCCGGTCACAGGGATAGACCTGCCGGAAACGCGCGCCATTACGGACCGCGAGCAGATCGTTTCCGAAAGCGCGTAAGCCCGGTCACGGCCGCGGAGTCATATCCACGAACAGTCGATCGAGGAGGCCACTCATGCACGACACGTCCACGCAAGTGCTCGGCCTCGTCCTGATGGTCGTCATGTTCGGCCTGGGGCTGCACCTCCGCGTGCACGACTTCACGCGCGTCGCCCGCACCCCGCGCGTCGTCGCGGTCGCCCTGGGACTCCAGCTGGTCGTCCTGCCCGGGATCTGCATCGGGATCGTCACCCTCCTCTCGCTCCCGTCGTCGCTCGCCGTGGGCATGGTCCTGCTGGCGGCGTCGCCGGGCGGGACGACCGCAAACCTCTTCAGCCACCTGTTCCGCGGCGACGTGGCGCTGAACATCACCCTCACCGCGGTCAACTCGGTGGTCGCGGTGGTGAGCCTGCCGGCAGCGGTCAACCTGGCCGCGCGGCTGTTCGGACCGCAGGGGGCCGACCCGGTCAGCCTCGACCTCGCCGAGACGGTCAAGGTGTTCGTGCTGATCCTGGTGCCGACAGCCCTCGGCATGGTCGTACGGCGAGCGGCGCCGGGGTTCGCGGACCGGATGGAGCGCCCGGTGCGGGTGCTCTCCGCGGTCGCCCTGTTCGCGGTCATCACCGCGTCGGTGCTCGCGCAGCACGACGTGGTCCTGGACCACCTCGGCAGTGTCGGGCTCGCGGCCGTGCTCTTCTGCCTGACGAGCCTCGGCCTGGGCTACCTGGTGCCCCGGCTGTTCCGGATCGAGCGGGCGCAGGCGGTCGCTTCGATGTTCGAGATCGGAATCCACAACGCGACGCTCGCGATGACGATCGCCCTCACGGTGCTCGACGACGACGAGCTCGCGATCCCGGCCGCCGTCTACGGCCTGGTCATGTTCCCGTGCGCGGTCCTGTTCGGCCGCGCCGTCGCGCGACGCACCGCCGACCGCGAGCTCTCCTCGCTCCCCCACTGAAGAAGGGTGTTGCCCGTGTTCAACCTCGCCGTCCTCCTCCGCGAGTCCGCCGGCTCGTTCCCCGACAAGGTCGTCGCCCGCTTCCCCGGCGGGGCCCTGACCTACGCGGACCTCGACCGGCGCAGCGACTCCCTCGCCGCCGGTCTGGCCCGTCGTGGGATCGAGCCCGGCGACGCGGTCGGTCTGCACCTCCCGAACGTCCCGGAGTTCCTGGTCGCGTACTTCGGCATCCTCAAGGCCGGCGCCGTCGTCGTCCCGATGAACCCGTTGCTGAAATCGGCCGAGGTCGCGCACCAGCTCGGCGACTCGGGTGCCCGCGCCGTGATCACCTGGGCGACCTTCGCCGAGGAGGCAGCAGCCGCGGCGGCCGCGGTCGACGTCGACCAGGTCTTCGTCGCCGGCGGCGAACCGGGAGGACCGGGGATCCCGTTCCAGGACCTGTACGCCGGCCCGGACGGCGCCCGTCCGTTCGCTGCTCGCGGGCTCGAGGACACCGCCGTGATCATCTACACCTCCGGAACGACCGGGGTGCCCAAGGGCGCCGAGCTGACCCACGGCCAGCTGTACCTCAACTGCGACATCCCGGGCCGGCTCTTCGGGATCTCCCCGGACGACGTGATGCTCGCCGTCCTGCCGCTGTTCCACGTCTTCGCGCTGTCCTCGGTGCTGAACCTGGTGGTGCGTGCCGGGGCGTCGTTGTCTCTGGTGCCGCGCTTCGAGCCAGGCGTCGTCCTCGACACCATCGGCCGGGACCGGGTGAGCATCGTGKCGGGGGTGCCGACGATGTTCGTCGCGCTGCTCGGCCAGCTCGACCAGGGCGCGTACGACGTGAGCTCGCTGAGGGTGGCGATCTCCGGCGGCGCAGCGATCCCGGCCGAGGTGATGGACGCGTTCGAGAGCCGGTTCGGCGTGACGGTGCTCGAGGGCTACGGCCTGACCGAGACCGCGGCCACGACGACGTTCAACCGGTCCGCGACGGAGCGGCGGGCCTACTCGGTGGGCAAGCCGATCTGGGGCACCGAGCTGGAGATCTGGGACGAGACCGGGTCCGCGCTCCCCCGCGGGCGGGAGCACGTCGGCGAGATCGTGACCCGCGGCTTCCACGTCATGAAGGGGTACCACCGCCAGCCCGAGGCCACGGCCGAGGCGTTCCAGGGCGGGTGGTTCCACACCGGCGACCTGGGCTACGTCGACGACGACGGGTTCGTCTTCGTCGTGGACCGCAAGAAGGAGCTCGTCATCCGCGGCGGCTACAACGTCTACCCGCGCGAGGTCGAGGAAGCGCTCTACGGGCATCCCGCCGTGGCCGAGGCGGCGGTCGTCGGCGTCCCCCACGAGCGGCTCGGCGAGGAGGTGAAGGCGTACGTCGCCCTCAAGCCGGGCCACGCTGTCACGCCCGACGAGCTGGTCGGCTACTGCCGCGACCGGCTGGCGGCGTACAAGTACCCGCGGAGCGTCGAGGTCCTCGACGAGCTCCCGAAGAACGCGACCGGAAAGATCAGCAAGCGGGAGCTGCCCCGATGATGCAGCTCAGCGGCCTGGACGCCACCTTCCTGTCCATGGAGACGGCGACGACCACCGGTCATGTCGGCAGCGTGCAGGTGCTCGACCCGGCGACCGCGTCGGAGCCGTTGACCCTCGATTCCTTCACCCGCGCGATCGCGCCGCGGATCGACCTGGTCCCGATGTGCCGGCGCAAGCTCGTCACGGTGCCGCTCGGCCTGGACAACCCGTACTGGATCGACGACCCGGACTTCGACATCGAGTTCCACGTGCGCGAGCTCGCGCTGCCGGCGCCGGGCAGCGAGAAGCAGCTGACCGAGCAGGTCGCCCGGCTGCACGCGCGTCCGCTGGACCGCAACCACCCGCTCTGGGAGATGTACCTGATCACCGGTCTCGCGGAGGGCCGGGCGGCGATCTACACGAAGATCCACCACGCGGCGATCGACGGGGTCTCGGGCAACGAGATCCTCGAGGTGCTGCTCGACACCACGCCGGCGGGTCGCGTGGTCGGACCTCCCCCGGACCGGGCAACGGGTTCCCAGCTCGGGCCGGCACGACTCCTGCTGCGCGGCGCCGTCGCGCTGTCGCGGCAACCGGCGCGGGTCCTCCGGCTGTCGGGCGCGCTGGCGCGCAGTGCGCCGTCGTTCGCCGCCGCGCACCTGCCTGACGTCCCGGTGGTGAGCCGGCTGCTGGCCCCGCTCGCCCCGGAGGACCGTCCCGGAGCCCTGCGGGCCCCGGAGACTCCGTTCAACGGTCCCATCTCCCGGCACCGCAAGGTCGCCTTCGGCAGCGTCCCCCTCGCCGGGGTGAAGTCGATCCGGGCCGCGGGCGGTGCGACGCTCAACGACGTGGTGCTGGCGATGTGCGCCGGCGGCCTGCGGACCTGGCTGGCCGATCAGCGCGCGCTGCCGATGGTGCCGCTGATCGGCGGTGTGCCGGTCTCGGTCCGGTCCGACGACGAGCGCGGCGCCGGGGGGAACCGGGTCTCGATGATGTTCACCCCGCTCCCGACGCACCTGTCGGACCCCGTCGAGCGGTTGACCAGCACCCGGGACGCCACCGCGGCGGCCAAGGAGCGGTTCGAAGCCGTCCCGGCGACGCTGCTGATGGAGATGACGGCGCTCACCTTCCCGAGCCTGGCCAACCAGGCGTTCCGTCTCGGCGCTCAGCTGCGGGTGCTGGAGCGGGTCCGGCCGTTCAACGTGATCATCTCGAACGTCCCCGGCCCCCGGGTGCCGCTGTACATCGCCGGGGCCGAGCTCGTCGCCTACTATCCCGTCTCGGCGATCGCCGACGGGCAGGGCCTGAACATCACGGTGTTCAGCTATCGCGACACCCTCGCCTTCGGGCTCGTCGCCTGCCGTGAGCTGGTCCCGGACCTGGACGCACTCGTGGCCTGCATCGTCGCGGAGTTCCACACCCTGCTCGACGCGGTGGGTCCGTCGTGACCGTCGAGACCGACCCGGCGATGCGCCGCCGGATGCCGTCGCTGGCCCGCGGGCTCGGCGAACCTTTCCGCACCGCCGGCCGGGTCGCCACGCTCCCGCTCGCCGCGCCGGTCGCGGCGTGCGCTCCCCGCGGCGACGGGCACACGGTGGTCGTGCTCCCGGGTCTGCTCGGGGGCGACGGCAGCACCCGCCCGCTGCGGTCGTTCCTGCAGGCTGCCGGCTACCGGGCGCGCCCGTGGGAGCTCGGCCGCAACATCGGCCCGACCCCGGAGATCCTGGACGGCATCCGGGAGCTGCTCCTGGCCGCCGCGGAGCCGACCGCGCCGGTCTCGCTGATCGGCTGGAGCCTGGGCGGCATCTACGCCCGCGAGCTGGCCCGCGAGCACCCCGCGCTGGTGCGTCAGGTGATCACGCTGGTCAGTCCGTTCGCGCTCCGTGCCGAGAGCCGGAGCCGCGCGCACTGGGCGTACCGCCGGTTCGAGCACCGGCACGCGAGGCCGGGCCTCGACCCGGACGGCATCAACCGCCCGATCCCGGTGCCGTCCACGTCGGTCTACTCCCGGGCCGACGGAATCGTCGACTGGCGCGACTGCATCGGTGCCGCCGGGCCGCACCACGAGAACATCGCGGTCCGCTCCGGGCACTTCGGCGCCGGCGTCGACCCGCTGGTGATGTGGTTGGTGGCGGACCGTCTCGCCCAGCCGCTCGGGACGTGGCGCCCGTTCGTCCCGCCGCGCGCACTCCGGCTCGGGTACCGGGTCGGGCCGTAGGAATCCGTCAGCGCGCCAGCATCATCGGCATCAGGCCGTGCACCTGGGCGTCGAGCTCGTCGAGCACCTCGGTGCGGCCGCAGAGGTTCCCGAAGAGCGCCTGCTGGAACAGCCCGTCCAGGATCCCGTACGCCGACCGCGGATCGATTCCCGGCTCGGCACCGGACAGCTCGGCGTACCGGGTGATCACCCGCCAGACCATCTGCTCCAGGGTCTTGTCGATCGCCAGTGCCGCGGCACGCAGCTCGGGCTCGAACATCGCCTGGGTCCGGAAGTCGTACCAGAGCCGGTGCATCGCCGCGTCCTCGGTGATCGTCTGCCGCAGCTTCGCGGAGAATCCGTCGAGCAGCTCGGCCGGCGTCGTCGAGGTCGCGACGACGCCGTCGTACCGGGTCACGCAGGTGGCCTTGTAGTGCCGGACGCAGTGGATGATCAGCTCGAGCTTGTCGCGGAAGTAGTAGTGCACGACGCCGTGGGAGAACTCGGAGTTGTTGGCGATCTCGCGCAGGCTCGACCTCGCGTACCCGAGCTCGCCCAACGTCACCAGTGCTGCCTCGGCAAGTGCGCGCCGCCGGTCCTCGTGCTTGTCCGCGGAGCTGCGACGCGCTGCGGTGGTCGTCATCTCGACTCCTCCCGACCGTCCTTCGGTCGAGTGTCAAGTTTTCTCTGGCCAACCGTCAAGGGAACTGGCCAGGATCGGAACGAAAAGCGTGAAATTCGTGCCGGAACGTGCGGTTCGCCTCACATCTTCCGGGTGATCTCCCCGGCGCCGTGGGTCCCGGACCCCGTGGGGCGGCGCCAGCTCACCAGGTGGAAGTACCCGATCACCATGATCGTGCCGAGCGCGATCCCGCTCAGCTCGAAGTTGTCGGTGATGGTGAGCGTGACCCCGCCGATGCCGGCGACCAGACCGGCAGCGAGACCGACCAGGTTGACCGGGTCGCCGAAATCGACCCGGTTCTCGACCCAGATCTTCGCGCCGACCAGGCCGATCATGCCGTAGAGGACGATGGTGATCCCGCCCAGTACGCCGCCGGGGGTCGCGCTCACGACGGCGCCGAATTTCGGACAGAGGCCGAGCATGATCGCCACCAGGCCGGCCACGTAGTACGCGGCGGTCGAGTACACCTTGGTCGCGCTCATCACGCCGATGTTCTCGGCGTACGTCGTCGTCGGGGACCCGCCGAACGCACTGGCGAACGCCGTCGCGGCGCCGTCGGCGGTGATCGCGCGGCCGAGGTACCCGTCGAGGTCGTCCCCGGTCATCTCGGCCACCGCCTTGACGTGGCCGGTGTTCTCGGCGATCAGCGCGATCACGCCCGGCAGGACCAGGAGCACGAAGGTGAGCGAGACCGACGGTCCGTGCACGACCGAGACGCCGTCGGGAAGCTTGCCGCTCGGGAACCCGAACCAGCTCGCGCTGCTGACCTGGTCCCAGCTGATCCGCGGGTGCTCGACGGGCTTGCCACCGCTCGTCGGCGTCACCGAGTAGATGTCGCCGAAGAGCAGGTCGGCGATCCAGGAGACCAGGTAGCCGAAGACCAGGCCGAGGAAGATCGAGATCCGGCCCCAGAAGCCGGGCAGCAGGACCGCGGCGCAGACCACGAAGGTGGCGGTCATCAGGGCGATCCACTGATCCTGCGGCCAGTAGATGCCGGCGACGACCGGCGCGAGGTTGAAGCCGATGAGCATGACGACGGCGCCGGTGACCGCGGGCGGCAGCACTTTGTGCACCACCGCTCCCCCGGCGAAGTGGATGAGCAGTCCGATCGCCGCGAGCACGAGACCGGCGACCATGATCGCCCCGGTCACGTCGGCGGAATTACCGCCCTGGGCCCGGATCGCGGCGACGCTGGCCACGAACGACGCGCTCGTGCCGAGGTACGACGGCACCTTGTTGTGGCAGGCCAGCAGGAACCCGATGGTGCAGATCCCGGAGAACATGATCGCCAGGTTGGGGTCCAGGCCCATGACGACCGGGAACACGAAGGTGGCGCCGAACATGGCGACCACGTGCTGGGCGCCGAGCCCGATCGTGCGGCCCCACGGCAGCCGTTGCCGCGGACCGACCGGCTGTCCGGGCGCCGGGTCGACGACCTCCCAGGCGAACATCGACATGGCGTCTCCTCCTCGGTCGGGCGGCTCTCCCCGGCGTCAGCCCAGCATGCCGGTCAGCGCGGGTGCGGCTCCGTCGCCTCGCTGCGCGGGTCGATCAGGATCTTCGCGTGCGTCTCCGGGTCGGCCAGGGCCTGGAAGGCACCGGCGACGCCGCCGAGGCCGACGACACCGGTGACCAGGGGTTTCGGGTCGACCTTGCCTTCACCGAGCAGGCGCAGCGAGTCGCTGAACTCGAGCGGCGTGTAGCCGAGGACGAAGCGGAGGTCGATCTCCTTGTTGATCGCCATCGACGGGCGGATCAGGTCGGGCTCCATGCAGACGCCCACGACGACCACCCGGGCGTAGACCGGGGCGTGGCTGATGATCTCCTCCAGGACGCCGGGGACGCCGACGCACTCGAAGACGACCGGGTGCTTCGGGGTGGCGGCACCGACCTTGTCGGCGGCGCGCCAGACCGACTGCCACGGCACGAACGGGAGCTTGCGGAGCTTCTCGACGGTGGAGACGCCGAGCTCGAAGACGTCCGGCGCGTGGTCGAGGTGGCCGTGGCCCTGGGCCGCCGACCACGGCGAATCCACGGCCGGGTCGACCACCACGTCGGCGCCGCAGGTCGCGGCGAGCGCCCGGCGGCCGGGCGAGTAGTCGCTGGCGATGACGGTCCGCACGCCCTGGGCCTTGAGCATCGAGACGACCGCGAGGCCGACGGGGCCGCACCCGATCACGATGGCGACCTGACCCTTGGACACCTCGCCGCGGTTCACCGCGTGCAGGCCGACAGCCATCGGTTCGTTGAGCGCGGCCAGGTCTGCGGGCAGCCCGTTCGGGATCGGCAGGGTGAGCGCGTCCTCGACCAGGACCTGCTCGGCGTAGCCGCCGGGCGCGTGCGGTGAGAGGCCGGTGGTGTGCACGCCGCCGTCGGCGCGCAGCAGCGGGAACGAGACGACCGGCGTGCCCTCGGCGAGCTTGCTGCCCTTGCCGCGCTCGGTGACCACGCCGGAGAACTCGTGACCGAGCACGATCCGGTCGGAGGTGCGCATCAGGCCGTCGTACCCGATCTCGGCGGCGACGTCGGCGAGTGCGTCCGCGTGCACCCGCGAGTGCAGGTCCGAGCCGCAGATGCCGCACCGGGTGACGTCCAGGACGAGCTGTCCCTTGCCGGGGCGCGGAGCCGGCACGTCCTCGACGGTGAGCGCGGTGTCCGCGCAGATGACTGCCTTCATGGTCGGGTTCCTGTCTGTGTGGTCGTCAGGACGCGTCGGCGGACTCGGCGATCGCCTTGATCCGCTCGAGGGTCTGCCGCATGCCGCGCTCGTTGGTGCGCCCGCGCGCCCAGCCCAGCAGCGTCCAGTAGAGCTTCGACCAGGCCTGGGTCTCCAGGGCGAAGGACTCGGTGACCTCGGTCCCGCCGGGGACCGCCTTGAGCCGGTAGCGCCAGTGGTTGACGTCGCGGTCGCCGACGACGACGGTGAAGCCGAAGTCCTCCAGCGGCACGCACTGGTCGACCCGGCACTTCGTCCAGTAGACGGGTCCGACGCCGTTCCGCTTCACGTGCCCCTTGAAGTAGGCCCCCACCGCGGGGCCGGTGGCACCGCCGCTCCACCGCGCCTCGAAGGTCTCCGGGGAGAACTCCCCGATCCGGGTCACGTCGCTGACGAGGTCCCAGACGACCTCGGGCGGGGCGGCCATAGTCACGGTCACGGATCCACGCATGCCGGGAAACCTAGCAGCGATCAGGCCCGGTTCACCGGGGCCGCCAGCGCTTCCAGATGGCGGTCACCTCGGCGCGCGGCTTGCCGTCCCACTCCAGACGGACCGCGGCGGTCATCTCGGCCTCGCTGGCCGCGGTGACCTCCGCGACCAGCCCGACCTCCTCGGCGAGCGGGGCCGGGCGCAGGTAGCGCACGTCGAGGCCCGCGGTCACGTACGGCAGCGCCGCACCCGGGAGCGGCGGCCACCCGCGCCGGAACGCCTCGTGCGTGACGGCCGCGGCGCTGTGGCAGTCGAGCAGGGTCGCGATGATCCCGCCGTTCAGGTAGCCGAGCCCGTTGTCGTGCTCCGGCCAGGGCAGGAACCGGGCCCGCACCAGACCGTCCTCCGCCACGTGGCTACGCAACCGCAGGCCGCGCTCGTTGGCGGGCCCGCAGCCGAAGCACGGGAGATCGGGGAAGTACTGCTCCTGGAGGCTGAGGTCGGTCATGTCCCCATCATCACGCGAGGCAGGGACGTGATCTCGAGCGGGCACCTCAGGCTGCGTCGAGCACGCTCGCGATCAGCTCCATCAGCTCGCTCATCGGCGCACCCTTGACCACGTAGCGGTCCGCGCCGGCGGCCAGCGCCTCCTGCTCGAGGGTCCCCTGGTTGAAGCCGGAGAGCACGATCACCCGGACGTCGGGCACCGCGTCGCGGATCAGCGGCAACGCCTGCAGGCCGTCCATCCGCGGCATCGCCATGTCCAGCAGAACGAGGTGCGGCTGGAGCTCCCGGGCCTGGTCGACCGCGTCGACCCCGTCGACCGCCTCCCCCACGACGTCGTACGACGACTGCGCGCTGAGCTTCATCCGCAGCAGCATCCGGATGTCCTCGGCGTCGTCGACGATGAGGATCCGGTGGGCGGGGGCCGGAGGACCCGAGGGCTCCTCCTCGGGGAGGACCGTGCGCGCCGGCCCGATCGCCGTCGCCGTGCTGCGAACCAGGTCGCCGGGGCGGAGGTTCTGCCCGCTCGGTTCCAGGAGGTCGTCCATCATGTCGCGCGCGGCACCGAGGGTCCGGGACAGGTAGGAGTGCGCCGAGGGGCCGTCGTCCTGGTCGAGGGCGTACAGCGCCGAGGTGAGTCCCTGGACGACGTTGTCGTTGATCTCCAGCGCCTGCCGGCGGCGCTGGTGGACCTCGCCGAGGCGTTCCGCCATCGCCTCGCGCTCGAGGCGGGGGGCGGCGTCGCTGAGGAAGACGGCCGTCCGGGGCTCGCCGTCGTCCTGGCTGAGCCCGGTCCGGACGACGTCCAGGACCAGATCCTCACCGTCCAGCCGGACCGCGGGCACCGCCTGCCCGGTCTCGTGGCCACCGGGGAGGATCTCGCCGACGTGGCGCCCGGTCGGGTCGGCGCCCAGGAGCTCCGCCGCGCGCGGGTTGCCGAGCAGGACGCGGCCCTCGGCGCCGAAGACCAGGATGGCCTGCGGCGCGGACTCGACCAGCCCGCGGAACTGCCCGTCGACCCGTTCGCGCTCGCGCTCCGCGAGGACCCGCTCGGTGATGTCGATGCAGGTTCCGCGCATCCGGACCGGGGTTCCCTGGGCGTCCATGATCACCTCGCCGTTGGAGGACAGGTAGCGGGTCTCGCCGTCGGGCCGGACGATCCGCTCGATCATCTGGTACGGCTCACCGGTCGCGTAGGCCTGCTGGTGCAAGGCCTGGATCCGCTCCCGGTCGTCGGGGTGGATGGCGGACAGGAACCGCTCGTAGCTCGCGTTGAACGACTGCGGCTCGTGCCCGTAGATCCGGTAGAGCTGGTCGCTCCACCGGTTGGTGTCGGTCGGGATGTGCCAGTCGTAGTCGCCCATCGAGGCGAGGTGCTGGGCGTTGTCGACGCGCTGGCTGAGGTCGGCCAGCTCCCGGGCCGTCTCCAGCCGGACGGTCGCGGCCGTGAACGTGTCCAGCGCGGCCTCGAGCACGGGATCGGTGTCCGGGGCGTGCTCGGTCCAGGCGACCAGCAGGGTGCCGCACCGGCCGGCCAGCGGCTGTGCCAGGACCCGGGTGACGCCGAGCGCGGACCAGGAGGCCGGGACGGGCACGTCGCCACCCGGAACCTCGACGGGTTCCGGCGGCAGGGCCGTGCCGTCGCTGTAGGCGACGACCGGTCCCTCGGTCGTGCGCGCGACGACCTGGGCCGTGCTCGCGCCGGCCAGTGACCGGAGCGCCGGCAGCACGCCGGCGTACAACGACCCGATGTCCTGGGCGAGCGCCGCCTCGCGTACGACGTCGACCAGCAGCACGTTCCCGACGATCTCCGTCATCCGACCGCTCCCTCGATCTCTTCCGGACAGGCCTGCACCCGCGTCCCGGGACCTGCGCCGGGGCTCCCCTCCCCCGCGTTCTCGCATCGTATGCCCGGACCTGCCGGGTTCGTGGCGTCTCCGCTAGACCGGTCCGTACCCGTGTGCCCGGGGCCTACGCTGGCCCGCATGAGCGAGCCCGCAGCCGTCGTCCGGCAGTTCCTGACCCTCCTGGAGGACGGCCGGGCCGACGCCGCGGCCGACCTGCTCGACCCTGCGGTGGAGTGGCGCAACACGTCGATGCCGACGTTCCGGGGCAAGAAGGTGGCCGGGATGCTGCGCGACATGGAGCGCCGCGGGATCGGCTTCGAGGCGCGGTTGCACCACCTGGCCGCGGACGGGCCGGTCGTGCTCACCGAGCGCACCGATTACCTGCGCTACGGACGCTGGGAGTCGGCGTTCTGGGTGTGCGGCACCTTCGAGGTCCGCGACGGCCGGATCGCGCTGTGGGACGACCACTTCTCGATGGGAAACGTCGTCGCTGCCTCGCTGAAGGGCCTCCTGCGCCTGGTACGACGCTGACCGTCACCGCCAGCGGTCGAGCCACTCCGCGGAGACGTTGGCGAGCATCATCTGCCAGATCGGTCCGAAGCTGATCCGTCCGGCTCCGGCGCGGGCGTACATCGCCAGGTCGCCGTCGACCGGGTTGGCGATCGCGTTGACCGGGAGCGGCAGGGCAGCGCAGATCCGGGCGAGCGTCGGCCCGTCGTGGAAACCGACCGGGTAGAGCGAGCTCGCGCCGGCGTCGGCGCAGGCCCGCATCCGCGCGATCGCGAGGTCGACCCGCTCCTCGTCGGCACCGAGCTTGTTCTTGAAGGTGTCGGTACGCGCGTTGATGACGAACGGGACGCCGGCCGCGTCCGCCGCGGCACGCAGCTCGCCGATGAGCGCGGCGTGCTCCTCCGAGCTGCGCATCCGGCCGCCCTCACCGTGCACGGTGTCCTCGATGTTGAGCCCGACCGCGCCGGCGCCGAGGAGACCGTCGATCAGTGCCGACGCGCCCAGCCCGTACCCGGACTCGACGTCCACCGACACCGGGATCGAGACCGCCCGGGTGATCTGCGCGACCCGATCGGTCACCTCGGCGAACGACATCCCCTCGCCGTCGGGGCGCCCGAGCGAGCTCGCCAACGGGTGGCTGCCGATCGTGACGCCGCCGAAGCCGGCGGCCTCGGCCACCTGCGCCGACCAGGCGTCCCAGGCGGTCGGCAGGACGCCCGGGTCGCCGGGGACGTGCAGGGCGAGCAGGCGCTCGGCGAGGGTGCGCAGCTCGGCGGTCTCGGTCATCGGGTCTCCTCCGGTCGGCTCGTACGGAATCAGGGCTGCAGCAGGACCTTGATCGCCCGGCGCTCGTCCATCGCCCGGTAGCCCTCGGCGACCTCGCTGAGCGGCAGCACCGAGTCGAAGACAAGTCCGGGGTTCACCGTTCCGGAGGTGACCAGGTCGAGCAGCTCGGGCAGGTAGCGGCGCACCGGGGCGATGCCGCCGGCGAGGCCGATGTTCTCGGCGAACATCTTGCGGACCGGGAGCTCCACGCCGTGCGGCACGCCGACGAAGCCGACCATCGAACCCGGCCGGGCGCTGCTGAAGGCCGTCCGCATCGCGTCGTTGGTGCCGACGCACTCCAGCACCGCGTCGGCGCCGACGCCGTCGGTGATCTCCTTGACCGCGGTCACGCCCTCCTTGCCGCGCTCGGCGACGACGTGGGTGGCCCCGAAGGCGCGGGCGATCTCCTGCCGGGGCTCGTGGCGCGACATCGCGACGACCTTCTCGGCGCCCATCTGGACCGCGGCCAGGACGGCGCAGAGGCCGACCGCGCCGTCGCCGACGACGACGACCGTGTCGCCCTTCTTGACCCCGGCGGCGACCGCGCAGTGCCAGCCGGTGGGGAACACGTCGGAGAGGGTCAGCAGCGACGGGATCATCGAGGCGTCCGGCATGCCGTCGGTCTTGATCAGGCTCCCCTCGGCCTGCTGGACCAGGCCGTACTCGCCCTGCCCGCCGGTGGTGAAACCGCTGTTCACGCAGGCCGAGTGGGCGCCGTTGCGGCAGCGCGAGCAGGTGTTGTCGCAGGTGCAGAACGGGACGACGACGAAGTCGCCGGGCGCGAACGAAGTGACCTCCGCGCCGACCTCCTCGATGACGCCGACCATCTCGTGGCCGATGGTGTCGCCCGGGGTGATGGGGTTCTCGCCGCGGTACGGCCACAGGTCGGAGCCGCAGATGCAGCCGGCGGTGATCTTGATGATCGCGTCCGTCGGCGCGGTGATCACCGGGTCGGGGCGCTCTTCGAGGCGGATGTCACGGGCAGCATGGATGGTCGTCACGCGCATGTCCCCGATCTTCCACCAGGCGCGCCTGATTGGCTTCATCTCATATCTGAGATAACGTCGCTGCCCGTGACCACCGACTACCTGAGCCAGATCGGGACGCTCATCCGCAGCGCCCGTCAGCACCGCGGCTGGACGCAGCAGCAGCTCGCCGACGCGCTCAGCACCAGCCAGAGCGCGGTCAACCGGATCGAGCGCGGCCACCAGAACGTCTCCCTGGAGATGCTCGCCCGGATCGGCGAGGCGCTCGACGAGCAGCTGGTCAGCATCGGCAGCGGGCCGACCCACCTGCGGGTCACCGGGCCGACGACGCTCTCGGGCAGCATCGACGTGAAGACCTCCAAGAACGCCGGCGTCGCCCTGCTCTGCGCCGCTCTCCTCAACCGCGGCCGCACGACGCTGCGCAAAGTCGCCCGGATCGAGGAGGTCAACCGCCTCCTCGAGGTGCTCGACAGCATCGGCGTGCGCACCCGGTGGCTCAACGACGACAACGACCTCGAGATCATCGGCCCCGACGAGCTCGACCTGGCCGGGATCAACGCCGAGGCCGCTCGTCGTACGCGGTCGATCATCATGTTCCTCGGTCCGCTGATGCACCGCAGCACCGACTTCGAGCTCCCGTACGCCGGCGGCTGCGACCTCGGCACCCGGACCGTCGAGCCGCACCTGACCGCCCTGCGCCCGTTCGGGCTGGAGGTCAAGGCGACCGAGGGCAGCTACCACGCGACCGTCGCCGAGCGGGTCTCCCCCCGCCGGCCGATCGTCCTCACCGAGCGCGGGGACACCGTCACCGAGAACGCCCTGATGGCGGCTGCGCTGCACGACGGCACYACCGTGATCCGCAACGCGAGCCCGAACTACATGGTCCAGGACCTGTGCTTCTTCCTCGTCGAGCTCGGTGTCCGCATCGAGGGCATCGGGACGACCACGCTGACGGTGACCGGCTGCAGCAGCATCGACGTCGACGTCGAGTACTCCCCCAGCGAGGACCCGATCGAGGCGATGTCGCTGCTCGCCGCCGCGATCGTCACCGGGTCCGAGATCACCATCCGGCGCGCCCCGATCGAGTTCCTCGAGATCGAGCTGGCGCTGCTGGAGGAGATGGGCTTCCGCTACCAGCGCTCGGAGGAGTACACCGCAGCGAACGGCCAGACCCGGCTGGTGGACATCACCACCGAGATATCGGTGCTGCACTCCCCGATCGACAAGATCCACCCGATGCCGTTCCCCGGGCTGAACATCGACAACCTGCCGTTCTTCGCGGTGATCGCCGCGGTCGCGCAGGGCAAGACCCTGCTGCACGACTGGGTCTACGAGAACCGGGCGATCTACCTGACCGAGCTCACCAAGCTCGGCGGCCGGGTCACCCTCCTCGACCCGCACCGGGTGATGATCGAGGGCCCGACGCACTGGTCCGGCGCCGAGATCGTCTGCCCGCCGGCCCTGCGCCCGGCCGTGGTGATCCTGCTCGCGATGCTCGCGTCCAAGGGCACCTCGGTGCTGCGCTCGGTCTACGTGATCAACCGCGGCTACGAGGATCTCGCCGAGCGGCTCAACGAGCTCGGCGCCCGCATCGAGACGTTCAGCGACCTGCGCTGAGCCCCCGGCCGGCTCAGGCCTTGAAGAGCGCCTCGACGAAGGCGCGGGACCGCTCCCGGGCGACGGGCGCCTCGGTCATGTCCGCGGTGATCCGCGGCAGGGTCGCGGTGTTGGTGGACTGGTGGGCGTGCCAGTCGTTCTCCGCCTCGATCAGCGCACCGAGGTCGGCACGCGCCAGGAACACGCCGGCGCAGTCCGAGCAGCGTCGTACGGTCACGTGCCCGTAGGCGGCCGCGTCCATCGAACCGCCGCACTGGGGACAGGTCATCTCATCCACGTCTGCGACGGTACTCCTCCCGGTCGGCGACCTGAGTAGCAACCCGGATGCCGGTGTGCTCGTGTCGGGGCATTCTGGGCGCGGAGCGGTGTTTACTGCTCCTGGGAGCGAGGGGCGGGGTCGATGGACACACCGGTGACGGGATACGCGTACCTGGACGCGGTACGGGAGGGCGGCAGCCGCACCGTGCTCGGGATGGCGCACCGCGGCGGTGCCGAGCACCCCGAGCTGGTCGGGCTGGAGAACACCGCGCACGCCTTCCGGCACGCCTACGCGCTCGGCTACCGGTACTTCGAGACAGACGTCCACCTCACCCGCGACGGCGTGCTGGTCGCGCTCCACGACGGGGTGCTGGACCGTGTCGCCGACAGCCCCGGCGCGGTCGCGGAGATGACGGCGGCCGAGGTCGCCGAGGTCCTGGTCGGCGGCGCGCACGCCGTCCCGCTGCTGGCCGACCTGCTCGCCGAGTTCCCCGACTGCCGGTTCAACATCGACCTGAAGGCGCGCGGCACCGCCGCGCCGCTGGCCGACCTGCTCCGCCGGACCGGAGCCGAGGACCGGGTCCTGGTGGGGTCCTTCTCCCGTGCCGAGCTCGGCCGGTTCCGGCGCACCACCGCGGGCCGGGTGCCGACGTCGGCCCACCCGCTCGAGGTGGTCGCGTTCGTGCTCAGCCCGTCCGCCCGGCTGGCCCGGCTGCTGACCCGGGACCAGGTCCGCGCCCTCCAGGTCCCCGTGCGCCGCGGTCCGCTGCCGGTCGTCACCCGGTCGCTCGTGCGCCGCGCGCACGCCGTCGGCGTCCACGTCCACCCGTGGACGGTCGACGACCCGGACGAGATGGTGCGGCTGGTCGACCTCGGCGTCGACGGGATCTTCACCGACCGCACCGACACGTTGAAGGAAGTCCTCGTCAGCCGGGGACTGTGGAGGGAGTACGCATGAGCGACACACCGGCCGCCGCGATCGCGGACCTGGCGCCGCTCGACCGGCTCCGCCAGCAGAAGGCCTGGAACTGGTACGACTGGGCGAACTCGGCCTTCTACACGACCGTGCTGTCGGTGATGTTCGCGCCGTACATGATCACGGTGGCCGGCGAGGCGGCCGGCTGCGCCGATCCCGACGAGACCTGCGACAAGACCGTCAACGTGCTCGGGCTGCACCTCGCCGCCGGCGCGCTGCCGAGCTACCTGATCAGCTTCGCGACCATCTCCAGCGTGCTGGTCCTGCCGGTGGTCGGCGCGTTCGTCGACCGGTCGCCGTACAAGAAGAGGTACATGGCCGGGTTCGCCTGGGCCGGTGCCGCCGTCGGGTCGCAGCTGTTCTTCCTGCGCGGTGAGCAGTGGCAGCTCGGCGCGATCTCCGTGGTCGTCGCCAGCATCCTGGCCGGCTGCTCGCTGGTGGCGTACTACGCGATCCTGGTCGACATCTCCACCGAGGACGAGCGCGACCGGGCCTCCTCGCGCGGCTGGGCCTGGGGCTACCTCGGCGGCGGCGTCCTGCTCGCCCTCAACCTGGTGCTGTTCCTCGGCCACGACACGTTCGGGCTCTCCAAGGGCATGTCCGTGCGGCTCTCGTTGCTCTCGGCCTCCGTCTGGTGGGCGGCGTTCACGATCATCCCGTTCGTGAAGCTGCACGACTACGCGCCGCGCTCGGTGCTGCCGGAGACCGGCAACATCTGGAAGCGCAGCTTCGGCCAGCTCGTCGTCACGCTCAAGGACCTGCCGAACTACCCCATGACGCTGACGTTCCTGCTCGCGTACATCTTCTACAACGACGGCATCCAGACGGTGATCTACGCGGCCTCGACGTACGGCGAGAAGCAGCTCGGGTTCGGCACCTCGGTGCTGATCGGCACGATCCTGCTCATCCAGTTCGTCGCCTTCGGCGGTGCGCTCTTCTTCGGCCGGCTGGCCGCGAGGTACGGCGCCTACCGGTCGATCCTGGGCGGCACCTTCGCCTGGATGGGGGTCGTGGTCGCCGCGCTGCTCCTGCCGGAGAAGAACGTCGCGCTGTTCCTGCTGGTGGCGGTCGCCATCGGGATCGTGCTGGGCGGCACCCAGGCGCTGTCGCGGTCGTTCTACAGCCTGCTGATCCCCCGGGGCCGGGAGGGCGAGTACTTCGCGCTCTACAACGCCGCCGAGCGCGGCACCTCCTGGTTCGGCACGCTCCTGTTCGGCATCATGTTCCAGGCCACCGGCTCCTACCGGCCCGCGATCCTGGCGCTGATCGTCTTCTTCGTCCTCGGCGCCTACTTCCTGCTCCGGCTCGACCCCGAGCGCGGGATCCGCGAGGCCGGGAACCGGCTGCCGGCGGTCGTGTGAGCCTGCTCTCCCGGGGTGCACCGGGGAATCTTGGGAGGTCCCCGTACGTTTGAAGGGTGTCAGACGTCGCCTGGGTGATCCCCGGCGCCCGAGATCGGTCGATCAGCGTCACGTTCGGCTTGCCCGATCGTCTCGGAAGGTAGTACGCATGAGGGGTGGCCACGACCTGGCCGCCCACAGATCCTGGAGGAACCCATGGGAGACCGCACTCTGCGAGGCGCACGCCTCGGCGGACAGAGCTTCGAGGACGAGCGGGGCATCGAGTTCGCCGCCCGTCAGCAGGTCGGCTACCAGTGCAAGCGGGGCCACCAGTTCGAGATCACCATGTCGGTGGAGGCGGACGTCCCTGCCACGTGGGAGTGCCCGCGCTGTGGCGAGGAGGCGTTGAGCGTCGACGGCATCCTGCCGGAGGCCAAGGTCGAGAAGCCGGCCCGTACGCACTGGGACATGCTGCTCGAGCGTCGCTCGATCAGCGAGCTCGAGGACATCCTGACCGAACGGCTGGAGCTGCTCCGCGGCGGGGAGATCGGCCCGGCGCACCTGCACCGGCCGGCCGGCCGCAAGAAGAAGGCCAACGCCTGAGCCACGACCTACGGGTCGATCACTTCGCCCTGGACCACATCGCCTGGTCCGGGGCGTCGTGCTTTTCCGGTGCTGCTTCCGGGGCCGCTTCCGGTGCTGCTTCCGGGGCCCGCGGCCCCGCCGTAGGTTGTGGTGGCGAACGTCGCGCCCGTCAGCCGGCGGGAGATGAACCCGGCCAGCAGGATCCGGCCGATCGGCCGGGTGAACGGCAGGATCGCGAGCAGCCCGAAGATGTCGGTGACGAAGCCCGGGCTGATCATCAGGGTGCCGCCGATCACGATCAGCACTCCGTCGGCCAGCTCCTTCGCCGGCATCCGCCCTTCGGTGAGCGCGATCCGCAGCGCGTCCCAGGCCCGGGTGCCCTCGCGCTTGAGGAGCCAGGAACCGAAGATGCTGTCCGCGACCAGCAGCGCGATCGTCCACCACGGCCCGATGGCCTGGCCGACCTGGATGATGAAGTAGATCTCGATGATCGGGATCAGGATGAAGGCGAGCAGCACCAGTCCCCACGGGAACCGGCGGCGCGCACGAGCGTTCATGCGACCACGCTAACGGTCACGCCCAACTGCTGGCGCCGCTCGACCTCCCCGCAGCTGCGCCCTCCGCTCGGCGAGCCCCCAGCGGGTGATCCGCGCCAGGGATTCGCGCGCCACCTCCGGGGTCATCTTCGAGTCGCCGCGGACGCGTTCGACGAACTCGATCGGCACCTCGGTGACCCGCATCCCGGCGCGGAGCGTGCGGTAGGCGAGCTCGACCTGGAAGACGTAGCCGAGCGCCTGGATGCTCTCCAGCCCGATCGCCTCGAGCGTGCTGCGCCGGAAGATCCGGAAGCCCGCGGTCGCGTCCTTGACCCGGATGCCGAGCAGCAGGCGGGTGTAGAGGTTGCCGCCGCGCGACAGCAGCACCCGCGGCCACGGCCAGTTCACGACGCTGCCGCCGGGGATCCAGCGCGAGCCGATCACGAGGTCGGCGTCCGCCGTCGCGGCGAGCAGCCGGGGCAGCTCCTCGGGCTGGTGGGAGCCGTCGGCGTCCATCTCGCCGATCAGGTCGTAGCCGGCGTCGAGGGCGACCCGGAAGCCGTGGATGTAGGCCGCGCCGAGGCCCTCCTTGGTCCCGCGGTGCAGCACGGAAACCTGCGGATCGGCCGCCGCGAGCTCGTCGGCGATCGTGCCGGTCCCGTCGGGCGAGGAGTCGTCGACGACCAGGATGTCGACGTCGGGAGCGGCGGTGCGGACCCGGGCCACCACGTCGGAGAGGTTCTGCGCCTCGTTGTAGGTCGGGATGACCATGACCGTCCTCGTCACCCGAACAACCTAGGGCATCGGACGGGGCGCGCGCTGAACGGGCGCTGAACGGGCGCTGAACGGGCGCTGGGCAGGCGGCGGGGGGAGGGACRCAACCTTCGGACCGCCCGCACGATGACTGGGTGTCACCGGGCGGCCGTTGTCTACTGGCTGCGCTCTCCCCCCGTGTTCTCCCGTCAGGCGCACGCGCCCACGACTCGCCGGAAGGTTCTGCCCACACCGCGGCGGCCGGTGAGGCTTCAACTTCATGTCGGGGGCTCGCAGGCCGAACGTTCTGCCTGGAGGAACGAGCCAACAAAACCGATCCGGCGGCGTCCTGTCAACCATGCGTTGACCTGCGTGGACGGAACGAAACCGCAGGTCAGCGGAGTGGAGTCGGCACCAACATTCGGTGAAAGAAAAATTGGCTTCGCGGCGTGTCGCAGTGGACACGCCGGGCGCTTGAACTCTGTTCAACCAGAGGTCAGATCGGGACGACGCAGACGCCGGTCGCCCGGGTCGCCACCAGCGGTTCGTCGAGCAGCCGCGCGGCCGACGCGGAGACCTCCGGCTCGCCCCGCGCGACCACGGTCGCGGCGAACGCGATCTCCCGCGAGCGGGTCCCGACCCGGACCAGCTCGGCGGTCACCTCGAGCACGTCTCCGGCCCGGACCGGCGCCAGGAACTGCACGTCCGAGTACGACGCGAACAGGCCCTCGTCGCCGTCGCTGGTGATGCAGAGCTCGGTCGCCGCGTCGCCGAACAGGCCCAGGCTGTACGCGCCGTCGACGAGGTTGCCGGCGTAGTGCGCGTGCGAGAAGGGCACGTAGCGCCGGTGGGTGATCCGCAGTCCGGGCTCGCAGGCCGGGGTTCGGGTCATGATGCTGCCGCCTTCTGGTCGATGAGCCGGTGGACGAGGAAGCTGGCGACCTCCCCGGGGGTGGTGCCCTTGCCGAAGACGCGGTCGACGCCGAGCTCGCCGGCCGTCGACTCGTCGAAACGTGGCCCGCCGACCACCAGCAGCGGCCGGCGTGCGGGTGGGAACGCCTCCCGGAACGCGGCCGACATCTCGCGGGTGTTGAGCAGGTGGGCGTCACGCTGGGTGACGACCTGGGAGACCAGGACCGCGTCGGCCTTCTCCGCGACGGCGCGGGCGACCAGGTCGGGGACCGAGACCTGGGCACCGAGGTTCACCACCCGGAGCTCCCGGTAGTACTCCAGGCCCTTCTCCCCCGCGAACCCCTTGATGTTGAGGATCGCGTCGATCCCGACGGTGTGGGCATCGGTGCCGATGCAGGCACCGATCACGACCAGGCGGCGGCGCATCCCGGCCTTCACGGTCGCGTTCACCTCCTTGGGCGTGAGCAGCGGGTAGTCGCGCTCGACGACCTCGACCGCGTCCACGTCGACGAGGTGCCGGACCGGGCCGTAGACGACGAAGAAGGTGAAGTCGGGGCCCATCGGCTTGGCGTGGACGACGAGCGCGGGTTCGATCCCCATCTTCCGGGCCAGCTGGGCGGCCGCTCCCTCGGCGACCTTGGAGTGCGGCACGGGCAGGGTGAACGACACCTGGACCATGCCGTCGCCGGTGGTGTCGCCGTACGGGCGGATCAGGCTCATCCGGTGCCCTCCTCGAGGAGCTCGCTGGCGGGGTTGTAGTACGCCGCCGACTTCTTCGCCACGCCGTCCAGACCGCGGCCGGCGTCGGCCGGGCGCTTCATCAGGCCGAAGGTCCCGTCCGCGATCGCGTCCAGCAGGCCACCCTGGTGCGCCTTGATCTGCTCAAGCAGGTCGATGCTCTCGCCGAGCACCTGGTGCGCCCGCTCCACGATCACCCCGCCCGGAGCCGGGCGGAAGTCCTCGTGCAACCGACCAGCGGCTTCCATGACGTAGCGGACGTTCTGGAGCGCCAGGTCCCGGTCGGAGAGCCACGGGGTCACGACGGCCTCGGTCATCATGCCGACCAGCAGGATCCCCTGCCCGGTGAGTGCGCCCGCCAGGTTGAAGAAGCCGTCGAGCAGGTAGCCGCGGAAGACGTCCCCGGTCATGTGCCGGGTCGGGGGCATCCACTTCAGCGGCGCGTCGGGGAAGAGCTCGCGGGCCAGCAGCGCGTGCGCGAGCTCGAGCCGGAAGGAGTCCGGGACGGCGGGATCGATCTCGAACGCGTGCCCGAGTCCGAGCTGCCAGTCCTCGAGCCCCGCCTCCTTGGCGAAGTACTCGTTGAGCAGCTGGCTCGTGGTCACCGTGTGCGCGGCCTCGACGGCGTCCGCGGTGGTCAGGTAGTTGTCCTCGCCGGTGTTGATCACGATGCCCGCGCGCGCGTGCACCTGGCGGCTGAACCGCTGGTCCACGAAGGTGCGGACCGGGTTGATGTCGCGGAAGAGGATCCCGTACATCGAGTCGTTGAGCATCATGTCCAGGCGCTCCATCCCGGCGAGCGCGGCGATCTCGGGCATGCAGAGCCCGGAGGCGTAGTTCGTGAGCCGGACGTACCGGCCGAGCTCGCGGCTGGTCTCGTCGAGAGCCGCGCGCATCAGCCGGAAGTTCTCCTGGGTGGCGTAGGTGCCGGCGTAGCCCTCGCGGGTGGCACCCTCCGGGACGTAGTCGAGCAGCGACTGGCCGGTGGACCGGATCACCGCGATCACGTCGGCGCCCTCGCGCGCGGCCGCCTGCGCCTGCGGGATGTCCTCGTAGATGTCCCCCGTCGCCACGATCAGGTAGATCCACGGCTGCCGGGGCGCGTCGCCGATCCGGCTGATCAACCGCTCGCGCTCGCGGCGGCGCTGGTCGATCCGCTTGATCCCGGAGCCGACCTGCTTGCGCGCCGCCGTGCGCGCCCGGGCGGCGTCGCGCCCCTCCGGCAACCGGAACCGGATCGACCCGGCCGCGGCCTTCTGCGCCAGCGTGAGCAGGTCGTCCGCCTCACCGCGGACCAGCGCGTCCCAGATCGGCAGCGCGATGCCGTGCTCCAGGCCGATACCGGCACGGACCGCGTCGGCGACCCGGTTGACCCAGGGCGTGCCCTCGGCGTCGGCGCCGGCGAGTCCGGCCAGCCGGAGGGTGGCGCGCTCGACCGACACGGTGGTGTGCTGCTGGGCCAGCCGGACGATCGGGCGACCGACCTGGCGGGCCAGCGTCCGCGCCTGCCGGACCGTAGCCCGGTCGAGGTCCAGCTTCGAGGCCGCGCGGGGACTCATCCGAGCCGCCGCTCGAAGAGGCCGCGGACGCCCGCGTCGGTGCGGACCAGGCCGACCGCGTACTCGGCGTGACCGGGCACGTAGCCGTTGCCGATCAGCATGGTGACGTCGGCCGCGATGCCCTCGGCGCCGAGCGCGGCCGCGCTGAACGAGGTGGCCATCGAGAAGAAGATGACGGTGCCGCCGGGGGCGGTGGCGAGGACCGCTCCCTGCTCGCACCCGGGGACGTCGACGCAGACGACGGTCACGTCCGCCAGGTCCCCGGTGGAGACCACCGCGTCGCGCAGGGCGAGCGGGTCCCGGGCGTCGGCCAGGACGACGTCGTCGGCGAGGGCCGCGTCGCGGAGCAGGTCGGCCTCCGCGCTGTTCGGGACGACCCCGACGACCCGGCGCGCACCCGCCCGGCGGGCGGCGGCGAGGCTCAGCGATCCTGACTTCCCGGCTCCGCCGACGACGGCGACGACCGGGGCGTCGTACTCGGCGACGACGCGGCGGGTCAGCGCGGGCGCGCCGCAGACGTCCATCACGGCCAGTCCCAGGTCGGCGGGCAGGTCCTCGGGAAGCCGGGCGGCGATGCTGCGGCCGAAGAGGACGGCGTACCCGTCTGCGGGCACCTGCTCGGAGCGCCCGTCCCAGCCGGCCAGGCCGTCCTCGAGGACCAGCGGGGTCAGGGTCAGCGAGACGAGCGTGGCGACCCGGTCCCCCGGCACCAGGCCGAGCGGCGACTCCGGGCCGACCTCCTCGACGGTGCCGATCAGCATCCCGCCGGAGCCGGTGACCGGGTTCTGCATCTTGCCGCGCGCCGCGACGATCTCGAGGACCTCGGCGCGGACGGCGTCGCCGTCGCCGTCGTGCTTCTCGGCCAGCTGGCGGAACGAGGCCGCATCCAGGTTGAGCCGCTCGACGCGGATGCGGACCTCGTCGGGCCAGAGCTCCCGACGCGTGTCCAGCCGAGCGGCCGCCTGGGGCAGCGCACCGGCAGGTTCCAGCACGCGGTGCGTGCCGACGGGATCACTCTCGATGACTACGCGGTTCACAGAAGACTTTCCCCTGAATCTCTCCTCCGACCGCAGGAATTCTTGTGTCGGATTGGATTTGTGCGGATATCTGCTCCTACTCTGGCACTGGTGGCCCGCGTCACACAAACGCCACGCGGTCCCGGGAGCAGGAGGAGACAGATGAGCATCGAGACGTCGATCGGCCTCGAGACGGGCCAGCCGTACCCCTACCAGCGAGTCGAGCTGGTCGAACCCGACTGGCGCCGGTTCCCGGGGTGGCGGGACGTGACCGACGCCGAGTGGCGCAGCTCCCAGTGGCAGCGGTCGCACTGCGTCAAGAACGTCCGCCAGCTCCGCGACCTGCTCGGCGACCTGGTCGACGAGCGCTTCTACGCCGACCTCGAGCGCGACCAGGCCGAGCGGGCGACGATGTCGATGCTGGTCCCGCCGCAGATGATGAGCACGATGGTGCCGCACGCCGCCGTGGCAGGCCCGGGCTCGCTGACCGACGCCTTCTACGCCGACCCGGTCCGGCACTACATGCTCCCGGTGTTCTCCGACCGGCGCACCGACTGGCCCTCGCACCCGCACGCCACCCGCGACTCGCTGCACGAGCACGACATGTGGGTCGCCGAGGGGCTCACCCACCGCTACCCGACCAAGGTGCTCGCCGAGCTGCTGCCCACCTGCCCGCAGTACTGCGGCCACTGCACCCGGATGGACCTGGTCGGCAACTCCACGCCCCAGGTCGACAAGCTCAAGTTCGTCGGCAAGCCGAACGACCGGCTCGGCTCGATGCTGGAGTACCTGCGCCGGTCCCCGCAGGTCCGGGACGTCGTCGTCTCCGGCGGCGACGTGGCCAACATGCCGATCGCCCGGCTGGAGGAGTTCCTCACCGCGCTGCTGGAGATCGAGAACATCCGTGACATCCGCCTGGCCACCAAGGCACTGATGGGCCTGCCGCAGCACTGGCTGCAGGACGACGTCCGCGCCGGCGTCGAGCGGGTGGCCACGCTGGCCCGGGCCCGCGGCGTCTCGCTGGCGATCCACACCCACGTCAACCACGCGAACTCGGTGACCCCGCTGGTCGCCGAGGCGTCCCGGGCGATGATGGAGGCGGGCGTCCGCGACGTCCGCAACCAGGGCGTCATCCTGAACGGCGTCAACGCCGACCCGCACGCCCTGCTCGACCTGTGCTTCCGGCTGCTCGACGGCGCCGGGATCATGCCTTACTACTTCTACATGTGCGACCTGATCCCGTTCGCCGAGCACTGGCGGATCTCGGTCGCCGACGCCCAGCGGCTGCAGCACCACATCATGGGCTACCTGCCCGGCTTCGCGACACCGCGGATCGTCTGCGACGTCCCGTTCGTCGGCAAGCGCTGGGTGCACCAGCTCGCCGGCTACGACACCGAGCGCGGCATCTCGGAGTGGACGAAGAACTACCGGACCTCGATCGAGGCGGCCGACCCCGACGCCCTGAACCGGACCTACCAGTACTACGACCCGATCCACACCCTGCCGGTGGCCGGCCAGGCCTGGTGGGCGCAGCACGCCGACCTCGACGAGTCCGCGCTGCGGGCCGCCGAGGTGGCCGAGGCGTCCCGGCGTACCGCGGCGCTGCAGTCCTACTGAGCGGCCTACTGAACGGCGCCGGCCGTCAGCGTCTGGACCAGCTTCGCGATCGGCGTCTCGAGGTTCCACCGCGCCGCAAGCGCGATCAGTGCGTCGGGATCGGCGGGGGTGGCCGGCAGGCGCAGGTCCCGCTCGCCGAGGTCGATGTCGCGCGTGACCAGGGTGACGTCGAGCGCGACGTCGAGGTAGTCCGCGGCGTCCAGGATCTTCCGGCGCGGCCCCGGAGCCAGCTCGGACGCGGGATCGAGCGCCGCCGCCCTGATCCCGGCGATGCTGTCGAAGCGCTGCAGCAGCGTCGCGGCGGTCTTCTCCCCCACGCCGGCGACACCCGGCAGCCCGTCGGAGGTGTCACCGCGCAGGCTGGCGAACTCGGCGTACTGGTCGGCGCGGACGGCGTACTTCTCCAGCACCACGTCCTCGGTGATCCGCTCGTGCCTGCCCACCCCGCGGCCGGTGTAGAGCACCCGGACGCCGGCCGCGTCGTCGACCAGCTGGAACAGGTCGCGGTCACCGGTGACCACCTCGACGGGCATCCCGGCTCCGGTGGCCAGCGTGCCGATGACGTCGTCGGCCTCGTAGCCGTCGGCGCCGATGATCGCGATCCCGAAGGCGTCGAGCACCTCGACGATCACCGGGATCTGCGCCTCCAGCGGGTCCGGCACCTCCTCGATGTCCGAACCGCCCGGGACGACCTGCTCGACCCGGTGCGCCTTGTACGACGGAATCAGGTCGACGCGCCACTGCGGCCGCCAGTCGTTGTCCCAGCAGCAGACCAGGTGCGTCGGCCGGTACTCGTCGACGAGCCGGTTGATGAACTCGAGCAGACCCCGCACGGCGTTGACCGGCGTGCCGTCCGGCGCGCGGACCGTGTCCGGGACGCCGTAGAAGGCGCGGAAGTAGAGCGAGGCGGTGTCCAGCAGCATCAGACGGTCGGGCCGGTCGGTCATGGCGACGACCCTAGCCGTCGGCGGGGACGGGAGCGCGGCAGGTCGGTCCGCTGCGGCACGCACGAGGGTGGTTCTTGCTCACCGGCTAACCTCAACACTGTGTTGACATCGACGTCTAGTTCTCGGAGGCCGCAGTGACCGGCACGGAGGCACCCGTCCTGGACCGCCTGCTCGACCGCAGCATCGTCGGCGGCTACACCAACATCGGCTACGCCCTGCGCCGCGGCCACTGGCCCGCAGATCCGGCGGAGGGGGCGCTGGCGGGCAGGCGCGCGCTCGTCACCGGCGCCGGGTCCGGTCTCGGCGAGGCGACCGCCCTCGGTCTGGCCAGGCTCGGCGCAACCGTGCACCTGCTGGGTCGCGACCCCGACCGGGTCCGTCCGGCGATGGCGCGGATCACCGACCGGCTCCGGCAGGAAGGCCGCGAAGCCGTGCTGCACGCCGAGGGGTGCGACGTGGCCGACCTCGCGCAGGTGCACCGCTTCGCGACCGCCTTCGCGGCGAGGCTGGCCGAGAACGGCGACGCGCTCGACGTCGTCGTGCACAACGCCGGCGTCCTGCCGTCCACCCGGACCACCTCGCCGGACGGTCACGAGCTGAGCCTGGCCACGCACGTGCTCGGACCGGTGCTGATGACCGACCTGCTGGCACCCGCCCTGCGCCGCAGCGCCACAGGTGCCCGCGTGATCCTGGTGAGCTCCGGCGGCATGTACACCCAGCCGCTGCCGCTGGCCGATCCCGAGTACCGGCAGGGCAGCTACCGGGGCGCCGTCGCCTACGCGCGCTCCAAGCGGGTCCAGGTCGAGATCGTGCCGCACCTGGCGCACCACCTCGAGGCCGAGAACGTCAGCGTCCACGTGATGCACCCGGGGTGGGCCGACACTCCGGGGGTCGCGGCGTCGCTGCCGGCGTTCCGCCTGCTGACCCGGCCGTTCCTGCGCACGAGCGCGCAGGGCGCCGACACCATCGTCTGGTTGGCCGCCGCACAACCGCCGCCGCCGGGCGGACTGCTCTGGCACGACCGCAGGCCCCGCCCGTTCAGCTACACCACCGCGACGACGGCGACCGAGGCCGACCGCGACGAGATCTGGTCCTGGGTGCGCGCCGCAGTCGCCGGCACGCCCGCGGCCTGACCGCGAGCCCACCGTCCGGAAAGACCGGGGCGCCTCTCCACCCAGACAGTAGGCTCGGCGCCGTGGAGAAGATCGACCGACAGATCCTGCGGCTGCTCACGGCAGACGGCCGGATGTCCTACACCGATCTCGGCAAGGCGACCGGACTGTCGACCTCGGCCGTGCACCAGCGCGTCAAGCGGCTCGAGGAGCGCGGCCTAATCATCGGCTACGGCGCCTCCGTGGACCACGCCAAGGCTGGCCGGCCGCTCACCGCGTTCGTGTCGATCACCCCGTTCGACCCGGCCGCGCCCGACGACTACCCCGAGCGGCTGCGTGGGATGCCCGAGGTCGAGAGCTGCTGGTCGGTGGCCGGCGAGGAGTCCTACATCCTCAAGATCCGGGTCGCGACGCCGGCCGACCTGGAGGTCCTGCTGGGCCGGATCCGCAATGCCGCGAACGTCTCGACCCGGACCACGATCGTGCTCTCCACGGCCTTCGAGAACCGTCCGATCGACTGACGGCCGCGCTCGAGATTGAGCGCGTGAGCAATTAGTTACGTCACGGCAACACGGTGACGTAACCGGGAAACATCCCCTCCCTAGCGTCCGGCGCAACCGCGGAGCACAGCGTCGTGCCCGGCCCGCACCGGCCCTCGGGGGCGCTCACGAGAGGGATCTCCCACCTTGAAGAAACTTCCCGCACGCACACTCATCGCGACCTCCGTCGCCCTGGCTGCTGCCCTCACCCTCGCCGGGTGCGGTGGCTCGAAGTCGGACTCGGCCACGGCGGCCAAGTCCTGCGTCGACACCTCCGGCGACTCGGTCAAGCTCGGCTTCCTGAACTCCACGAGCGGCGCGATGTCGATCAGCGAGCAGACGGTGCGCGACTCGCTGAAGCTGGCCGCGGAGGAGATCAACGCCGACGGCGGCATCCTCGGCAAGAAGATCGTCCCCGTCGAGGAGGACGGTGCCTCCGACCCGGCCGTCTTCGCGGAGAAGATCGGCAAGCTGCTGACCAGCGACTGCGTCGCGGCGGTCTTCGGCGGCTGGACCTCCGCGTCGCGCAAGGCGATGCTCCCGGTCGTCGAGGCCAACAACGGCCTGCTCTTCTACCCGGTCCAGTACGAGGGCCTGGAGGCGTCGAAGAACATCTACTACACCGGCGCCACCACCAACCAGCAGATCATCCCGGCGATGGACTTCCTCAAGTCCAAGGGCGTGAAGACGCTGTTCCTGGCCGGCTCGGACTACGTGTTCCCGCGGACCGCGAACAAGATCATCAAGCAGTACGCCAAGGAGCTCGGCATCGAGATCGTCGGCGAGGAGTACGTCCCGCTGGACAAGGACGACTGGTCGACCCAGGTCGCGAAGATCGTCAAGGCGAAGCCGGACTTCGTGTTCAACACCATCAACGGCTCCTCGAACGTGGGCTTCATCAAGGCCTACTACGACCAGGGCCTGAGCCCGAAGACCAGCCCGATCATCTCGGTCTCGATCGCCGAGGAGGAGGCGCCGGCCATGGGCAAGAACGTCACCGGCCAGTACGCCGCCTGGAACTACTTCCAGTCCGTGAAGTCGCCGACCAACGACACCTTCATCAAGGCTTTCCAGGCCAAGTACCCGGGCCGGCCCACGTCGGACCCGATGGAGGCGGCGTACACGTCGCTCTACCTCTACAAGAACATCGTGGAGAAGGCCGGCTCGTTCGACGTCGACAAGGTGAACGCGGCCTCCGGCGGGGTCACCTTCGACGCTCCCGAGGGCACGGTCACGATCAACGGCGAGAACCACCACATCGCCAAGACCGCGCTGATCGGCAAGATCAACTCCGACAACCAGTTCGACATCGTCTGGTCGTCGGGCAAGCCGATCGAGCCCGACCCGTTCCTGAAGAACTACCCCTGGTGGGACCCGAGCGCGTCCTGACCCGATGACGGGGACCGTCCCGCCACCTCCGTGGTGGCGGGACGGTGCCCGGTCCACTCACCCCCTCCAGGAGCCTGCATGGAATCGATCACCACTCCCCTGCTCACCGGCACCTCCACCGGCGCGATCCTGCTCATCGCCGCGCTCGGACTCGCCCTCACCTTCGGACAGATGGGCGTCATCAACATGGCGCACGGCGAGTTCCTGATGGCCGGCGCCTACGCGACGTACCTGACCCAGCAGGTGGTCCCCAGCACGGGCGCGTCGCTCCTCGTCGCGATCCCGGTCGCGTTCCTCATCGGTGGCGCGCTCGGACTGCTCGTCGAGGGGGCCGTCATCCGCTGGATGTACCACCGGCCGCTGGACACGCTGCTCGCGACCGTCGGCGTCGGCATGGTGCTCCAGCAGCTCGCCAAGGACGTCTTCGGCGCGCAGGGCGACTCGGTCTTCACCCCGGGCTGGCTCGACGGGCACCTCACCGTGTTCGGGTACAACTGGCCCTACGTCAGCATGTTCACCATCGCGCTGTCGCTGGCCGGGCTCGGGGCGCTCGCGGCGCTGCTGCGCTACACCGCGTTCGGCCGCCGGATCCGGGCGACCGTGCAGAACCGCGACCTCGCCGAGACCGTCGGCGTGGCCACCCGCGGCGTCGACCGGATGACGTTCTTCGTCGGCTCCGGCCTCGCCGGTGTCGGCGGCGTCGCCATCGCGCTGAGCGGCGGCACCAACCCGAACCTCGGCTCCACGTACATCATCCCGGCGTTCCTGGTGGTCGTCGTCGGCGGCCTCGGCCAGCTCCGCGGCACCGTGATCGCCGCCTTCTCGATCGGGATCCTGATGGCCTACCTGACCCGCTGGTCCAGCGCGAGCATGGCGCAGGTCGTGATGCTCCTGCTCATCGTCGTCTTCCTCCAGATCAGGCCGCAGGGCCTGTTCACGGTCCGCACCCGGGGGCTGGCATGAGTCCGCAGAAGCTCCGTCCGTACCTCCCGCTGCTCGGTATCGCCGTCCTGGCCGTGCTCCTGCTCGTCGTCGCGCCCGCGGTGCTGAGCCCCTTCCGGCTCGGCAACCTCGGCAAGTACTGCGCCTGGGCGATCGCCGCGGTCGGCATCGGCCTCGCCTGGGGCCGCGGCGGCATGCTCGTCATGGGGCAGGGCCTCTTCTTCGGGCTCGGCGGCTACGCGATGGCGATGCACCTCAAGCTGGAGGCGGCGATGGCCACCGGCGGACCGCACGCCATCCCCGACTTCATGACCCTGTACGGCGACGCCACCATGCCCGGCTGGTGGGAGCCGTTCCGCAGCTCGGCGTTCACGCTGGCCGTGATCGTGCTGCTCCCGGCGGTGATCGCCGGCGCGCTCGGTTTCGCCATCTTCAAGCGCCGCGTCAAGGGCGCCTACTTCGCGATCCTGAGCCAGGCCCTGGCGGTCGCGTTCGCGACCCTGCTGATCGCCACCATCAAGCAGACCGGCGGGTTCAACGGCCTCAACAACTTCACCTCGTTCTTCGGCTACAACCTCTACGACCCGGCGAACAAGCAGTTCCTCTTCACCATCGCCGCGGGTCTGCTGATCGGGTGCCTGCTGGTCGCCTGGCAGCTGTACCGCAGCCGGTTCGGCGAGCTGCTGATCGCGACCCGGGACGCCGAGGAACGGGTCCGGTTCCTCGGCCACGACCCGGCGAACATCAAGCTGGTCGCGTTCGTGGTCGCGGCGGTGATGGCCAGCATGGGCGGAGCGATGTTCGCCCCGATCGCCGGCATCATCTCGCCCTCGGACGTGGACGCCACCGCCTCGATCATGCTCATCGCCGGTGTCGCGCTCGGTGGTCGCGCCTCGCTCTTCGGGCCGGCGCTCGGGGCGCTGGCCGTCGGCTACGGCCGGTCCGCACTGTCGGAGTCCTTCCCGAACCAGTGGAGCTACTTCCAGGGGGCGCTGTTCATCCTGGTGATGCTCCTGGTCCCGGCCGGACTCACCTCGCTCCTCCCCCGGCTCTGGGGTGCCCTGACCCGACTCAGGCCCGGAAAGCGGGCGATGGAGGTGCAGACCGCATGACGGCACCGGACGAGCTCGGCGTCGACTACCTGGAGGTCCGCGGACTCACGGTCGACTTCGACGGCTTCAAGGCGGTCGACGACGTCGACCTGACGCTCCTCCAGGGGCGGCTGCACTTCCTGATCGGGCCGAACGGGGCCGGCAAGACGACCCTGGTGGACGCCCTCACCGGGCTGGTGCCGGCGACCGGGCTGGCCCGGTACCGCAACCGGGACCTCCTCGCCCTGAAGTCGCACCAGATCGTGCGCGCCGGGATCGGGCGCACCTTCCAGACGGCGACGGTGTTCGAGCAGCTCAGCGTGCTGCAGAACCTCGACATCGCCGGGGGCGTGCACCGCAAGGCCTGGCGGATGCCGTTCGCGCGGCGGGGCGTCCCGGACTACGTGGAGCACGCGCTGGAGACGATCGGCCTCACCGACCTCCGGGACCGGCCCGCGGGGATCCTCGCGCACGGGCAGAAGCAGTGGCTCGAGATCGGGATGCTGCTGGTCCAGGACGCCAAGGTGATGTTCCTCGACGAGACCGTCGCCGGGATGAGCCAGGAGGAGCGCGAGGCGACCGGCGAGCTGCTGCGCCGGATCGGACAGGAGCGGACCACGGTGATCATCGAGCACGACATGAACTTCGTCCGCAGCTTCGCCGACGTGGTCACCGTGATGCACGCCGGCAAGGTCCTCGCGGAGGGATCCCTCGCCGAGATCCAGGCCGACGCCCGGGTCCAGGAGGTCTACCTCGGCCGGGCCGCCACGGCGATCGAGGAGGGGGTCTGATGCTCGAGCTGCGCAATGTCACCGCCGGGTACTCCCGGGCCGCGGTGCTGCACGACGTCACCATCACCGTGCCCGCCGGCCAGGCGGTCGCGATCACCGGGCACAACGGCGCCGGCAAGACCACGCTGCTGCGCACCGCGGTCGGGCTGCTCCCGGCGAAGAAGGGCCGGATCCTGCTCGACGGGGAGGACGTCACCCGGGTGCCGACCAACAAGCGGGTCCGCGCCGGTATCGGCTACGTCCCGCAGGGGCAGCTCTGCTTCGGGCAGATGACGACGCTGGAGAACCTCCAGCTCGTCGACACCGCGCCCGCCGCGATCGAGGAGGTGCTCGACATCTTCCCGGCGCTGAAGGACCTGCTCGGCCGGCGCGCCGGTCTGCTCTCCGGCGGTCAGCGCCAGCAGCTCTCCATCGCCCGGACGTTGCTCACCAAGCCGCGGATGCTGATCCTCGACGAGCCCACCGAGGGCATCCAGCCCAACGTCGTCGCCGAGATCGAGCGGGTCATCACCGAGCTCACCCGGCGCGGAGACCTGTCGGTGCTCCTGGTCGAGCAGCACGTCGGGTTCGCCCTCCGGGCCACCGACCGGTACTACGTCCTGGAGTCCGGCCGGATCACGGCGACCGGCGAGGGCGGCGCCGGTGCGGTCGACGCCGTGCGCTCGGCGATGGCGGTCTGAGCATGCACCTGACCCCCGCCGACACCGAGAAGCTGCTCCTCGCCGTGGCCGGGATGGTCGCCCGCGACCGGCTGTCCCGGGGCGTGCGGCTCAACTACCCCGAGGCCGTCGCGCTGCTCAGCACCTGGGTGATCGAACGCGCCCGCGACGGCATCGGGGTGGCCGACCTGATGGAGCTGGGCCGGGAGGTGCTCACCCGCGACCAGGTGATGCCGGACGTCGCCGCGATGCTCACCGACGTCCAGGTCGAGGCCACCTTCCCCGACGGCCGCAAGCTCGTCACCATCCACCAACCGATCGTCTGAGGAGCGCCCATGGCTCACCTGTCCTCCGGCCCCGGCGAGATCCGGTGCGGACCCGGGACCGTCGTCCTGAACGCCGACCGCTCCCCCGAGGAGCGCCGCACCTTGGTGATCGTGAACACCGGCGACCGGCCGGTGCAGATCGGCTCGCACGTGCACCTCGCCGACGTGAACGCGGCGCTCTCCTTCGACCGCGACGCGGCCGCGGGGTTCCGCCTCGACATCCCGTCGGGGACGAGCCGCCGGTTCGAGCCGGGCGCTTCTCGCGAGGTCGACACCGTCGCCCTGCGCGGGCGTCGCATCGTCCCGGGGATCCAGGTCCGGGCCGATGGTTGAGATCACCCGCGGCGAGTACGCCGCCCTCTACGGCCCGACCACCGGCGACCAGGTCCGTCTCGGCGACACCGATCTCTGGATCGAGGTCACCGAGGACCTCACCTTCGGCGGCGAGGAGGCGGTCTTCGGCGGCGGCAAGTCGATCCGCGAGTCGATGGCCCAGTCCACCCTGTCGCGGGCCGGCGGCGCCCTCGACAGCGTGATCACGAACGTGGTCGTGCTCGACCACACCGGGATCGTCCGCGCCGACGTCGGCATCCGGGACGGCCGGATCGTCGCCCTCGGCCGAGCCGGCAACCCGGACATCGCCGACGGCGTGCACCCGGCCCTGGTGATCGGCCCGTCCACCGACGTCATCTCCGGGGAGGGGAAGATCCTCACCGCCGGCGGGATCGACGTGCACGTGCACTTCCTCTCCCGCTCGCAGATCCACGAGGCGCTGGCGACCGGGATCACGACGGTCGGCGGGGGCGGGACCGGTCCCTCGGAAGGCTCGAAGGCCACCACGGTGACGCCCGGCGCCTGGCACCTCCGGACGGTGCACCGGGCGCTGGACCCGCTGCCGGTCAACGTCCTCCTCATGGGCAAGGGCAACACCGTCTCGGCCGAGGGGCTGGCCGAGCAGGCGCTGGCCGGCGCGGCGGCGTACAAGGTGCACGAGGACTGGGGCTCGACGCCGGCGGCGATCGACGCCGCCCTCCGCGCGGCCGACGAGTTCGGGCTCCAGGTCGCGCTGCACTCCGACAGCCTCAACGAGGCCGGGTTCCTGGAGTCCACCCTGGCCGCGATCGGCGGGCGCTCGATCCACGCCTTCCACGCCGAGGGGGCGGGCGGCGGTCACGCGCCGGACATCGTCCGGGTCGCCGGGCAGCCGCACGTGATCCCGGGGTCGACCAACCCGACCCTGCCGCACACGGTCAACACCGTGGCCGAGCACCTCGACATGCTGATGGTCTGCCACCACCTGAACCCGCGGGTCCCCGAGGACCTGGCCTTCGCCGAGTCCCGGATCCGGGCCACGACGATCGCGGCCGAGGACGTCCTGCACGACCTGGGCGCGATGTCGATCACCTCCTCCGACGCCCAGGCGATGGGCCGGATCGGCGAGGTGATCACCCGAACCTGGCAGGTCGCGCACGTGATGAAGCACCGCCGCGGCCCGCTCGGCACCGGGCCGGCCGACAACGACCGGGCGCTGCGCTACGTCGCCAAGTACACGATCAACCCGGCGATCGCCCACGGGATCGATCACGAGGTCGGCTCCGTCGAGCCCGGCAAGCTCGCCGACCTGGTGCTCTGGGACCCGCGGTTCTTCGGCGTGCGCCCGTCCGTCGTCCTCAAGGGCGGCGCGCTCGTGTACGCCGCCCTCGGCGACCCGAACGCGTCCATCCCGACGCCGCAGCCGGTGCTGATGCGACCCACCCTGGTGGACGCCGACGGGGCCGACCACGCGGTCACCTTCGTGGCTCCCGCCGCCCTGGACGACGGGCTCGCCGGCCGGCTGGGGCTGCGACGCCGRCTCGCCGCGGTGCGCCCGACCCGCGACGTCGGGAAGGCCGACATGGTCCACAACGACGCCCTGCCGAGGATCGACGTCAACCCCTCCACGTTCGCGATCAGGATCGACGGCGAGCTCGTCGTCCCGTCGCCGGCCGAGGAGCTCCCGCTGGCCCGGCTCTACGCGATGTTCTGAGGCCGCCGTGGATCCTGTCGACCCGCTCACCCGCCTGCTGCTGCTCGCCGACGCCCGGCTCCCGGTGGCCGGCCACACCCAGTCGGGGAACCTCGAACCAGCGCTGCGCGACGGGCTCCGCCCCGCGGACATCCCCGGCTACCTGGTGACCCGGCTGCGCACGGTCACCCGGGTGGAGGCGGCCACAGCGGTGGTCACGCTGCACCGGCTGCGCGGCGGTGAGCCGCTGGACGCGGTGGTCGCGGCCTGGGCGGCCCGCACGCCGAGCCCGGCGATGCGGGCCAACGCGCACGCGATGGGCGCGGCCCAGCTGCGGCTCGCCCGGTCGCTGTGGCCGGGCTGCGCCGGCCTGCGGGCGGTCACGGACCTGGCCGTGGTGCCTCGGGCGGTCGCCGTCGGGGTGGTCGCCGACGCCGCGACGCTCCCACCGGGCGCCCTCGCCCGGCTGGTCGGCTACGACGACGTCCAGACGGTCGCCGCGGCCGCCCTGAAGCTCGCCCCGCTGGACCCCRCCGAGACCACCCGCTGGGTCCTCGGCGCCCTCCCGGAGGTCGAGCGGCTCGCCGCCGCGGTCGCCGGGCTCACCGACCCCGAGGACATCCCGGCCTCGGGCGCACCCCAGATCGAGGCGTGGGCCGAAGCCCATTCCCGACAGACCAGGAGGTTGTTCAGTGCCTGAGAACCCTGCCCCCTTCGCCGGCCCCATCCCCGGCACCTTCCCCGGCCCCCTCCCCGGCCCCGCCCGTTCACTCCGGCTCGGCGTCTGCGGTCCGGTCGGCACCGGCAAGAGCTCGATCATCGGGCTGCTCTGCCGCGAGCTCTCCGCCGAGCTCGCGATGGCCGTCGTCACCAACGACATCTACACCGACGAGGACGCCCGGATGCTCCGCGCCGCGGGCGTGCTCGCCGAGGACCGGATCAGGGCCGTCGAGACCGGGGCCTGCCCGCACACCGCGATCCGCGACGACATCACGGCCAACCTGATGGCGGTCGAGGCGCTCGAGGCCGAGTACGACCCGCTCGACCTGGTCCTGGTCGAATCCGGCGGCGACAACCTCACGGCCACGTTCTCCCCCGCGCTCGTCGACGCCCAGCTCTTCGTCCTCGACGTGGCCGGCGGCGGCGACGTGGCCCGCAAGGGCGGTCCCGGGATCGAGCGGGCCGACCTGCTCGTCATCAACAAGACCGACCTGGCGCCGTACGTCGGGGTCGACCGGGACGCGATGGTGGCCGACGCGAGCCGGGCCCGCGAGGGCGCGTCCGTGGTCGCGCTCTCCCGGCACGACCCGGACTCCGTCGCCGCCCTGGTCGGCTGGGTGCGCGACCGGCTCACCGCGTTCCGCGCCGGCGACCTCGTCCCGGTCGACCCGGGTCCGATGGCCCCGCACTTCCACGCCGAGGACCACGACCACCCGCACACCCACACCCATGACCACGACCGCGCATCCGTCTGAGCCCGCCCTGGCCGGCCTGGCCCGCACCGAGGTCGAGGTACGGCGCGACCCCGACGGCGGCCGGGTCCGGGTCCGCCTGCGCAGTGGCCGGGACGGCCCGTCCGTCCGCCCGGTGCTGACCGGGTCCGACCACCGGTCGGCCAGCGTGGCCCTGGTCCCGGACGGCGCCCTGCTGCTGGCCGGCGACGAGGTCGAGATCGCGGTCGACGTGGGCCCCGGGGTCGTGCTCACGCTCACCGAGCCCGGCGGGACGGTCGCCTACCCGATGGCCGGCGGCCGGGCCCGGTGGTCGGTCGAGGTCCGGGTCGCCGACGGAGCCTGCCTGCGCTGGCACGGGATGCCCTTCGTCTCCACCGCCGCTTCCGACACGCGACGCACGCTGGACGTCGCGCTGACCGGGACGGCGGTTCTCGTCCTGCGCGAGACCCTCGTCCTCGGGCGGCACCGGGAACCGGGCGGGCGGATCGACAGCCGGACGTCGGTGCTCCGGGACGGCGTACCGGTCCTCCGCGAGGACCTGCTCCTCGACGCCGACGCCCACCAGCCCGGGATCCTCGGCCCGGGCCGGGTGCTCGACCAGGTGCTGGCGATCGGCGTCCCGGACCTGCCGGCGACGCCGCAGCGCCTCGACCTCGCCGGCACCGGGGTGCTGTACCGGGCGATCGGGCCGGAGACGCACGCGACCAGGTTCGACGGGCTCTGGGGGCCCGTCGAGCAGGCGTGGCGTCAGTCGGTCACCGAGGAGTAGGCGACGACACCGCGACGCAGCCGCGCGGCCGTCTCGTGCGCCTTCTCGCGGAAGGCGGGGTCGCCCGAGGCCGTCCCGATCTGGCCCGCCAGGTCGAGCAGCTGCTTGACCCAGCGGACGAAGTCGCCCGCCGCGAGACCGGTCGCGTCCAGGACCTCGTCCAGGTCGTCTCCCTCGGCCCACCGGTACGCCGCCCAGCAGAACCCGAAGTCCGGCTCGCGGAGCTTGTCCAGCTTGTGCTCGCGCTCGAGCGCGTCCAGGTCCGCCCAGAGGGTCGTCATCTCCTTGAGCACGTCGCGGACCGGACCGCCCGGGAGCCGCGGCGAGTCGGCGTCGTCGGCGCGGCGGGCCTCGAAGACCAGCGCGGAGAGGACGGCGGCGAGCTGGCTCGGGTCCAGGTCGTCCCAGAGCCCGAGCCGGAGCGACTCGGCGGTGACCAGGTCCATCTCGTTGTAGATCCGCATCAGCGTCCGGCCGCGCGCGGTGACGGTGTCCCCGTCCAGGTAGTCCAGCGCGGTGAGCACCTCGCAGACCCGGTCGAACTGGCGCGCGATGGTGTTGGTCCGCTGCTCGATGCGGCGCCGCAGCGTGCGGGAGTCCCGGTCGAGCTTGTACCAGCGCTCCATCCAGCGGGCGTGGTCCTCGCGGTCCGGGCAGGCGTGGCACGGGTGCTGGCGGAGCTGGGCGCGGAGCGCGTCGATCCGCTCCGAGCCGTCGGCCGGAGCGGGCCCGCGACCGTGCCCTCGACCGTCCCCGGTCCGGCTGCTCTCCGGCGGCGGCGTCAGGTTGTGCGTCCGGATCTTCAGGGTGGTCGCCAGGTCGCGCCGTGCCTGGGCGTTGCGGCCGTTGAAGTTCTTCGGCACCTTCATCCGGGTCCACGGCACCACCGGGACCGGGAAGTCCGTGATCGAGAGCCGGCGGGCGTGCCGGTCGGCGGTGAGGACGTAGGGGCGCGGTCCCTCACGGTCGGTGGCCTGGCCCGGGTCGAGCACCACGGCGACGCCTGCGAACCGGCCGCCCGGCACCTCGATGACGTCACCGGGGCGCAACGCCTCCAGCGAGGCGATCACCTCGGAGCGGCGGTCCTGCCGGCGCGCCTTCGCCAGGCCCGCCTCGGTGTCGGAGAGCTCGCGGCGCAGGCGCGCGTACTCGGCGAAGTCGCCGAGGTCGCAGGCGGCTGCCTCGGCGTACCCGGCGAGGGCCTCGTCGCTCTTGCGCAGCTGGCGGGCGAGCCCGACGACGGCCTTGTCGGCCTGGAACTGGGCGAAGGACGACTCCAGCAGCTCGCGGGCCCGCTCGCGGCCGAACTGGTGCACCAGGTTGACCGCCATGTTGTACGACGGCGCGAACGACGAGCGCAGCGGGTAGGTCCGCGTCGAGGCCAGACCGGCGACCGACTTGGGCTCCAGGCCGGGCTGGTAGAGCACCACGCCGTGGCCCTCGACGTCGATGCCGCGGCGACCGGCGCGGCCGGTGAGCTGGGTGTACTCCCCCGGCGTGATGTCGGCGTGCGTCTCGCCGTTCCACTTGGACAGCTTCTCGATGACCACGGACCGGGCCGGCATGTTGATGCCGAGCGCGAGGGTCTCGGTGGCGAAGACGACGCGGCACAGCCCGCGCAGGAACAGCTCCTCGACGCACTCCTTGAACGTCGGCAGCATGCCGGCGTGGTGGGCGGCGATGCCGCGGGTGAGCCCGTCGAGGAACTCGTGGTAGCCGAGGACCTGGAGGTCCTCCTCGGGCAGGTTCGCACAGCGCTCCTGCACGAACGCGAAGATCTCGTCGCGCTCGGCCGGCGTGGTCAACCGCAGGTTCGCGTTCAGGCACTGCTGCACCGCGGCGTCGCAGCCGACCCGGCTGAAGATGAAGTAGATCGCCGGCAGCAGGCCCGCGCGCTCCAGCTGGACCACGACGTCGGCGCGGCTCGGGACCCAGACCCGCCGGCCGTTGCCGGACTGCCGCGACCGGTCGGGACGGCGCTGCCCCTTCGGCGAGCGACGGTCCCGCATCCGGCCGCTCGCGAAGTCGTCCCGCGCCACCCGGAGCAGCTGCGGGTTCACCTTCTCCTCACCGGGGGCGGACGGGCGCTCGTCGGAGAACAGGTCGAACAGCTTCCGGCCGACCAGGACGTGCTGGTACAGCGGAACCGGCCGCTTCTCCTCTACGATCGTGGTGGTCTCGCCACGGACGGTGCCCAGCCACTCGCCGAACTCCTCGGCGTTGCTGACGGTCGCGGAGAGCGAGACCAGGGCCACCGACTCGGGCAGGTGGATGATCACCTCCTCCCAGACGGCGCCGCGGGCGCGGTCGGCCAGGTAGTGCACCTCGTCCATCACGACGTAGCCGAGTCCGACGAGCGTCCGGGAGCCGGCGTAGAGCATGTTGCGGAGCACCTCGGTGGTCATCACCACCACGGGCGCGTCGCCGTTGATGCTGTTGTCGCCGGTGAGCAGGCCGACGTTCTCGGCGCCGTACCGGTCGACGAGGTCGTTGAACTTCTGGTTCGACAGCGCCTTGATCGGGGTCGTGTAGAAGCACTTGCGCCCGGACTCCAGGGCGAGGTGCACGGCGAACTCGCCGACGATCGTCTTGCCGGACCCGGTGGGCGCCGCGACCAGGACGGACTGCCCCTCCTCGAGAACCTGGCAGGCGCGGACCTGGAAGTCGTCCAGGCCGAACTCGTAGTGCGAGGCGAAGTCGGCCAGGCGCGGGTGCCCCTGGTTCCGGCGGAACCGCGCGTACTGCTCCGCCGGGGACGTCACGGGACCAGGACCTTCAGGGCGTTCGGCGCCACTTCGACGGTCAGCGGGAGCGCGGCGATCCGTTCGCCGTCCGCGTAGGCGACGATGCCGGGCGCCGCGACCGTGATCGTCCGGCCCGTGTACCGGTGCACCTTCGGGTGGCCGAGGTGGCTCCCGGTCCGCAGCTTCGGGAAGGTCCGGATCAGCTCGGTCCTGCTCATCGGGTCGATGGCGATCACGTCGAGCAGCCCGTCGTCCATCAGGGCGCCGTCGGTGATCCGCATCCCGCCACCGAAGGACGGCCCGTTGCCGACCGCGACCATCATCGCGTCGAACCGGTGCTGCACCCCGTCGACCTCGAGCACGTAGGGCAGCGGCTTGAAGGTCCGCAGCTCGGCGAGGGTGGCCAGGTTGTAGCGCATCTGGCCCTTCGGCCAGGTCATCGCGTTGGCGCGCTCGTTGACGACCGCGTCGAAGCCCGCGGCGAGCACGGTCACGTAGTAGCGGTGCCCGATCCGGGCCAGGTCGATGCTGCGCTCCCGACCGCCGATGATGACGTCGGTCGCGGCGAGCGGGTCGGTGCGGGGCAGGTCGAGGTTGCGGGCCACGTCGTTGCCGGTGCCGGCCGGTACGACGCCGAGCCGGGTCTGCGTCCCCGCGAGCACCTGGACGGCCAGGTGGATCATCCCGTCGCCGCCGATCACGACCAGCGTGTCGACCCCGTCGGCCACGCACGCCCGGGCCAGGTCGGAGGCTTCGTCGGCGTTGCGGCCCTGCAGCTCGCGGACGGCGTACCCGGCGTCGCGCAGGCGCGGCGCGACGACGTCGCTGACACGTCCCCCCTTGCCCTTGCCGGACGTCGGGTTCGTCAGCAGGGCGATCTCCTTGCGCACACCCGAACCCTATCGGGCCGCCGTCGCGGTCAGAGCGGCGACGCGGCGTCGTCGTCCCAGCCGGCGGTCGCGGCGGCCGCGCGGTGGCGCCGGCGGTCGATGAACCGGGCGATGATCTCGGAGAGCAGGAAGAGCACCGTCATCGGAACGGCGAGGAACAGCATCGAGATCGGGTCGGTCGACGGGGTCGCGACCGCGGCGAAGATGAAGGTGCCGATCACGATCCAGGAGCGGTACTGGCCGAGCTGCTTGCCGGTGACCACGCCGGCCAGGCTCAGCAGGATCACGAAGAGCGGGATCTCGAAGGCGATGCCGAAGACGAGCAGCATCCGGATCAGGAAGCTGTAGTACTCGTTGAACTCGATCAGGTTGGCCAGCCCCGACGGGGTGAAGCCGATCAGGACCTCCAGGCCCTTCGGCAGCACGTAGTAGCCGACCAGGACCCCGAAGAGGAACAGTGGTCCCGCGGTGCCGACGAAGACCATCGTCCAGCGCTTCTCGTGCGGGTGCAGCCCCGGCAGGATGAACGCCCAGATCTGGTAGAGCCAGTACGGGCTGGACACCAGCAGCGCTGCGGTCGCGCAGAGCTTCAGGTTGAGCATCAGCGGCCCGGCGGCGCCGCGGATGTAGGCCTCGGACTGGACCGACTCGCCGAGCGCCTTGCGCGCCTCGTTGTAGGGGTCCATCACCAGCGCGAGCAGCTGGTCGTAGAAGAAGAACGCCACCACCAGCAGGACGGTGAAGACGAGCAGCGAGCGCAGCAAGCGGGCGCGCAGCTCGCGGAAGTGGTCGGCGAGCGCCATCCGGCCGCCCTCGCCGACGGGGGTCGCGGGCTTGATCCGGAACAGGCCGACGACGCCCGTCAGGGTGGACATGGTGGGGTGGCTCTGGCCGTTCAGTCGGTGGGCTTGGTCTGGCGCTCGGGCTCGGTCAGCCCGGTCTGCTCAGCCTGTCCCTGCTCCAGCGGCTTCGGGGCCGCGGTCGTCGCGGTGGTGGTCTCGTCCTCGTCGTCGTCCATCAGGCCCTTGGTCTCGGCCTTGAAGATCCGCAGCGCACGGCCGGAACCACGGGCGAGCTCGGGGAGCTTCTTGCCGCCGAAGAGGAGGATGACGACCGCGAGAATGATGATGATCTCGGTGGGGCCGATTTGCCTGAACACAGCGTTCCTCATTCCGTCCGGGTGGAGCTGTCGTCGTCATCGTACGCCGTGGCCTGTTGCAACCGGAGCGCATCCAGGGCGACCGCGCGCACCCGGTCGGCGAGCTCGGCCGGCGCCAGCACGGTCATCCCGTTCCCGAACCGGAGCGCCAGCCGGAGCAGCCAGCGCTCGTCGGCGACCGCGAGGGTGACCTCCAGCGCCCCGCCGGCGGCCTCCGTCGCCGAGGTCACCGGGTAGTACTCGGCGAACCAGCGCATCGGCGGAGCCAGCAGCAGCCGGACCTCCAGGTCGTCCGGGCCCGCCTCGAAGAGGCCCTCGGCCAGGTCGCGCGGCTCCAGGTCGTTGGTGGCGCGTGCCGTGTCGAGCATCCGGGCGGTGGCGATCCGGTCGACCCGGAACAGCCTACGGCCGCCGGCCAGGTGGCACCACGCGTCCAGGTAGGTGCGGCCGTCGCGGCGCAGGACCGCGATCGGGTCCACGACCCGTTGGGTGGTCTCGTCCCGGGTCGGGACGTAGTAGTCCAGCAGCACCTGCCGGTCGGCGTCGATCGCCCGGTCCAGCTCCGAGCGCGCGGCCAGCACCGCCGGGCGCGCCTCGGGGAGCTGCACCTCCACGAGCGGCGTGGAACCCTCCTCGGCGGCGGCCTCGAGCTTGCCGAGGGTGCGTTCGACGACCTCGCGGGAGGCCGCCGGGCTGGCGTCGAGCAGGGCCCGGAGCGCGACGATGAGCGCGGAGGCCTCGTTGCTGCCCAGTCGCAGCGGGCGCGCCAGGAAGTCGGCGTTGTCGATCCGGACCAGTCCGTCCGGGTCGTCGAGGAGCGACTCGACGTTGATGTCGATGAGCTCGGCCGGCCCGAAGCCGGGCAGGCCGCACATGTAGAGCACCCGGAGGTCCTTGAGCATCTGCTCCGGGGTGACGCCGAAGTCGGCGGCCACCTCCTGGAGCGGGACCTCGCCCCGGGTCTGCAGGTACGGCGCCAGCGCGAGCAGGCGCGCCAGCTGATCCTTCGTCGACGCGCCGCTCACGAGGCCTCCCCGACGTGCTCGAGCCGGGCGAGCACCGCGTCGCGCAGCGCCGCCGGGGCGACCGCGACCACGTCGCCGAGGTGGGAGACCACGTCGCCGGCGAGCTCGTCGGCGGAGTACATCGCCACGGTGAGCCGGTCCCACCCTTCGGTGCCGTCGGGTCCGGTGACCGGGCCGTCGACCGCGGCGGCCCGCCGCCGGAGCATGCCCGCGCTGTCCTTCCGGGCGAGCACGACCGCCTCGGTCTCCGGCCGGGTCGGCGCGAGGCTGGCGGTCAGCGCCCGGACGTCGGTGCCCGCCGGGACCTCGAACGAGCCGGGCTTCCCGGCAGCCACGACCGCGCCCTCGATCCGGCTCAGCCGGAACATCCGCGGGCCCTGCCGGTCGCGGTCGAACCCGATCACGTACCAGCGCTCCCGGGACGTGACGACTCCCCAGGGCTCCAGGGTGCGCTCGGTGGCCGTCTCGTCGCCCGGGCGGCGGTAGCCGAAACGCACCGGGGTCCGGCTCATCGTCATCGCCCACATCGCGTCGAACGCGGGCTCGTCCACCTCGACGCGGGGCTGGAGGACGTCCAGGGCGTCGCGGTCGACGTCGTACCCGGCGGCGCGCAGCTTCACCAGCGCGTTCGAGGTCGCCGAGGCCAGGCCGGCGTGCTGCCAGACCCGGGCGGCCAGGCCGAGCACGGCCACCTCGTCGGGCTCCAGGTCCAGCTCGGGGAGCTCGAAGGCGTCCCGGCCGATCCGGTAGCCCTGCTCGTCCTCGAAGAACTTGTCCACGAACCCGAGCTCGATCGGGATGCCGAGCGCGCGCAGCTCGGCCTTGTCGCGCTCGAACATCTTCTCGAAGGCCTCGTCGGAGGCCTCCTGGTAGCCCTCGATGACCTCGCGGATGCGTTCCTTGGTCACGTAGGTGCGCGAGACGAGCAGCATGATCACCAGGTTCATCAGCCGCTCGGACTTGGTCGCGGTCATCAGCTCACCCCCAGCACGTCGATCACGTAGGCGATGGTCGCACTCCCCGGGATCGCGGGCGGACTCCCGGCCGCCTTGAACGAGAGCCGCGGCGGTGCGAGCACCAGCAGCCGGCTCCCCCGGCGTACGCCGACCAGGGCCCGGTCCCAGGCCTCGGTGACCGCGTCCACCCCGATCGGCACCAGCGCGGGCTCCTTGGTGAACGTGTCCTCGAACGGGTACGCCGCGCCCCAGACCTGCCCCAGGTAGTCGACGGTCACCAGGCTGTCGTCGCGGACCGCCGGCCCCGTGCCGGTCACCAGGGGGACCACCACGAGCCGGCCGGGCTTCGCCACCCCGCTGGTGTCGATCCGGTCCGGGAGCCCGTCGCGCTCGACGACCCGCGGGAGCGCACGCCCGGCCGGGTCTGCGCCCAGGCCCTGGGAGCCGAGCGCGGGCAGCACCTCGGTGGGCGGGACGGCGACCACGTCCGCCACGAGGACCACCGGGTCGCCCGGGTCGATCCCGTACTGCGGCGCGCCGGCGTCGCCGTAGGCGTCGTCGCCGGTGACGGTCAGCACCAGCCGGCTGCCCTGCCGCTGGCCGACCAGCGCCTTGCTCAGCGCCGGGAACAGCGTGTCGTCGGTGTTCTTGACCGCCATCGGCACCTGGCCGGGGTCGTAGGTCGAGATCGCCTTCTTGCCGGTACGGGCGTCGTACATGGTGAGCTGGAGCACGAAGAGCTGGTCGACCTGGACCGGGGCGCCGGTGCCGGCCACGACGGTCTCGGTCCGGGTCCCGGTCACCTTCAGCGGCGCGGCCATCCGCACGGCCGGCGCGGCGCCCGGCTCACCGGTGACCGTGAGCCCGGTGATCGTGCCCTCCGCGGCCCGCACGTCGTCGCGGTCCACGCTGCCGCTGCAGGCGCTGACCCCGGCCGCCAGCGCGAGCGCGAGGACGGCCGACAGCACGGCGGGGGCGGGACGGGGCGGCACAGGCACGCGCACAGGCTAGCGACCGGCGGGGGCCGGTTTCACATGCCGTCGATGAGTCGCTCGACGCGCTCGTCGTGGGAGCGGAACGGGTCCTTGCACAGCACGGTCCGCTGCGCCTGGTCGTTGAGCTTGAGGTGGACCCAGTCGACGGTGAAGTCGCGGCGCCGCTCCTGGGCGCGCTTGATGAAGTTGCCGCGCAGGCGGGCCCGGGTGGACTGCGGCGGGACCGACTTGGCGCCGAAGACCGCCAGGTCGTTGGTGACCCGGCTGACCGCGCCGCGCTTCTCCAGCAGGTAGTAGAGCCCGCGGTCGCGGTGGATGTCGTGGTACGCCAGGTCCAGCTGGGCGATCCGCGGGTGCCCGAGGGTCAGGTCGTTCTGCATCCGGTACCGCTCGATCAGCTTCCACTTGATGACCCAGTCGATCTCGCGCTCGACCAGCGACAGATCACCGGACTCGACCGCCTTGAGCCCGCGTTCCCAGAGGTCCAGGCTGCGCTCGATCACCGGGGTGTGCAGCTCGCGCCGGTCGACGAAGTCCCGCGCCCGGCTCAGGTACTCCATCTGGATGTCCAGCACGCTGGCCTCGCGGCCGTTGGCGAGCAGCACCTTGCGGCGCCCGGTCATGTCGTGGGAGATCTCCCGGATGGCACGGATCGGGTTCTCCATCGTGAGGTCGCGCATCACCACGCCCTCCTCGATCATCCGGAGGACCAGGTCGCAGCTGGCCACCTTGAGCATCGTGGTGGTCTCGCTCATGTTCGAGTCGCCCACGATGACGTGCAGCCGGCGGAACCGCTCGGCGTCCGCGTGCGGCTCGTCCCGGGTGTTGATGATGGGCCGCGACCGGGTGGTCGCGCTGGAGACGCCCTCCCAGATGTGCTCGGCGCGCTGGCTCAGCGAGTACGACGCCCCGCGCGGCGTCTGGATCACCTTGCCGGCGCCGACGATGACCTGGCGGGTCACCAGGAACGGGATCAGCACGTCGGCGAGCTTGCTGAACTCCCCGTTGCGGCTGACCAGGTAGTTCTCGTGGCAGCCGTAGGAGTTGCCGGCCGAGTCGGTGTTGTTCTTGAACAGGTAGACGTCCCCGGAGATGCCCTCGTCGTGCAGCCGGCGCTCGGCGTCGATGAGGAGGCCCTCGAGGATCCGCTCCCCGGCCTTGTCGTGGGTGACCAGGTCGACGATGTCGTCGCACTCGGGCGTCGCGTACTCGGGGTGGCTGCCCACGTCCAGGTACAGGCGGGCACCGTTGCGGAGGAAGACGTTGCTGCTGCGGCCCCAGCTCACGACCTTGCGGAACAGGTAGCGGGCGACCTCGTCCGGCGAGAGACGCCGCTGCCCCTTGAAGGTGCAGGTGACGCCGTACTCGTTCTCGATCCCGAAGATCCGCCGGTCCACACCTCCAGCCTAGGGGCTGGCACCCCAAACGTCAGCGACTCGCTCAGGCGAGCATGCCCTCCAGGGCCTCCGCCCGGAGGCGCCGGAACTTCCGCGGGAGCACCCGGGTCCGGTCCAGGACGGCCACTTCGAGGTCCTTCGCGGGGATCGAGCGCTGGTCCGTCTCGGTGTGCCCGAGGGCGGTGACCGCCAGCCGGAGCGCTCCGTTCAGGTCCAGACCAGGGGTGAAGTGCTCCTGCAGGTACGACGCCACCGAGTCCGCATCACCGCCCATGGCCGCGAAGTCGTGCTCGTCGGCGACCTGGCCGTCGTAGGTGAGCCGGTAGATCTGGTCGTCCTCGATGCTGTCGCCGACCTCGGCCACGAAGATCTCGACCTCGTAGGGCTTCTCGCCGCCGGAGGAGAAGATCGTGCCCAGCGTCTGCGCGTAGGCGTTCGCCAGCCCGCGGCCGGTGACGTCGCGCCGGTCGTAGGAGTACCCGCGCAGGTCGGCGAGCCGGACGCCCGCGATCCGCAGGTTCTCGAACTCGTTGTAGCGGCCGACCGCCGCGAACGCGATCCGGTCGTAGATCTCGGAGACCTTGTGCAGCGCCTGGGACGGGTTCTCGCTGACGAACAGCACGCCGTCGGCGTACTGGACGACCGCGACCGAGCGGCCCCGGGCGATCCCCTTCCGGGCGAAGTCCGCCCGGTCCTTCATCAGCTGCTCGGGGGACACGTAGAACGGCATGCTCATCGGGAGTGGCCTCTCAGTTCAGGGCCGCGGCCGGGCCGTCGGGACGGATCATCCGGCCGGCGACGATCGTGTCGGCGATCGCGGCCACCTCGCCGTCGGGCATCCGCTCCTGACCCTCGGCGGTGATCACGTGCACCACCGGGAAGATCCGCCGGGTCAGGTCGGGCCCTCCCGTGGCGGAGTCGTCGTCGGCGGCGTCGTACAGGGCCTGCACGACCGCGGTGACGCAGCCCTGCACGTCGAGGTCCTCGCGGTACAGCTTCTTCAGCGCGCCGCGGGCGAACATCGAGCCCGAGCCGACCGAGTGGAACGCGGTCTCCTCGTAGCGCCCGCCGGTGACGTCGTAGCTGAAGATCCGGCCCTGCTCGGCCCGCAGGTCGTAGCCGGCGAAGAGCGGCACCACGGCCAGGCCCTGCATCGCCAGCGCGAGGTTGTTGCGGATCAGCGCCGAGAGCCGGTTCGCCTTGCCGTCCATCGAGAGCGTGGTGCCCTCGATCTTCTCGTAGTGCTCGAGCTCGGTCTGGAACAGCCGGACCATCTCGACCGCGAGGCCCGCGGTGCCCGCGATCCCGACGCAGGAGAACTCGTCGGCCGGGAAGACCTTCTCGATGTCGCGCTGGGCGATGATGTTGCCCATCGTGGCCCGCCGGTCACCGGCCATCACCACGCCGCCCGGGAAGGTCGCCGCGACGATCGTGGTGGCGTGCGGTGCCATCTCGGCGGCACTGCCCTGCGGGAGCGTGCGGCGCGCCGGCAGCAGCTCGGGGGCAACCTCGCCGAGGAAGTCCGCGAAGGAGGAGGAGCCCGGGGTCAGGAAGGCGTTCGGGAGGCGGGCGTCGTCGCCGCGCCGGGAGTCGGGGCTCACTGGCCGCCCTTCTGGATGAACGACTTCACGAAGTCCTCGGCGTTCGTCTCCAGGACGTCGTCGATCTCGTCCAGGATCGCGTCGATGTCCTCGTCGAGCTGTTCCTTGCGCTCGGCGACGGCGTCCTGGGAGGCCTTGGTCTCCTCGATCTGCTCGTCCGCCTCGGACGACTTGCGCGGCTGCTTCTGTTCCTGTGCCATGCGCTCGTTCCCTCCACTCGCCGTCGGTCGCTTCTCCGGCCGTCACTCCGACCCTAGCGAGTCAGGGCAGAGAAAAGGGCCAGAGCCGTCTCACTCGCGTCGATGAGCTCGCCGACGTGCGCCTTGCTGCCGCGCATCGGGTCGATCGTGGGCACCCGCTGGAGCGAGTCGTGGCCCGGCAGGTCGAAGATCACCGAGTCCCAGGACGCGGCCGCGATGCTGTCGGGGTACTTGTCCAGGCAGCGACCGCGGAAGTAGGCGCGGGTGTCCGACGGCGGGTCGTGCATCGCGGCGGTGATCGCGTCGTCGTCGAGCAGGCGCTTCATCCGGCCCATCCCGACCAGCCGGTGGTAGAGCCCCTTCTCGGGACGCAGGTCGGCGTACTGCAGGTCGACCAGGTGGAGCTTGGCGTTGTCCCAGTCCAGGCCGTCGCGGTCCCGGTAGGACTCCAGCAGCTTGAGCTTGGCCACCCAGTCCAGCTCGTCGGCGCACTCGAACGGGTCGCGCTCCAGCCGGGTGAGCACCGACTCCCAGAGGTCCATCACCGCGCGGGTCTCTGCGGGCACGTCGTCGCCGTGCCGGTCGGCCAGGTACGCCGCGACCAGGTGCAGGTACTCCCACTGGAGCTGGACCGCGGTGAGCGTGCTGCCGTCGTCCCGGGTCAGCAGGTACGACAGCGAGGGGTCGTGGGAGACCGCGCGCAGCGACGCCACCGAGTGCTGCACGGTCAGGTCGTGGGTGATCCAGCGGTTCTCGATCATGTCGAGCACCAGGGCCGTGGTGCCCACCTTGAGGTAGGTGGAGATCTCCGACAGGTTGGCGTCGCCGATGATCACGTGCAGCCGGCGGTACTTCTCCGGGTCGGCGTGCGGCTCGTCGCGGGTGTTGATGATCGGCCGCTTCAGGGTCGTCTCGAGGCCGACCTCGACCTCGAAGAAGTCCGAGCGCTGCGCGATCTGGAAGCCGTGCTCGCGGCCGTCCTGGCCGATCCCGACCCGGCCGGCGCCGCAGACGACCTGGCGGGAGACGAAGAACGGGATCAGGTGGCGGACGATGTCGCCGAACGGGGTCGAGCGCTGCATGAGGTAGTTCTCGTGCGCGCCGTACGACGCTCCCTTGTTGTCGGTGTTGTTCTTGTAGAGCACCAGGTCGGGCTCCCCGGCCACCGAGGCGAACCGGCAGGCGTCCAGCGCGATCTGCTCCCCCGCCTTGTCCCAGAGCACCGCGTCGAGGGGGTTGGTGACCTCCGGCGTCGAGTACTCCGGGTGGGCGTGGTCGACGTACAGACGGGCGCCGTTGGTCAGGATCACGTTGGCCAGCCCGAGGTCCTCGTCGGTGAGCTGGCTGGGGTCGGCGGCCTCCCGCGCCAGGTCGAAGCCGCGGGCGTCCCGCAGCGGCGACTCCTCCTCGAAGTCCCACCGGGCCCGGCGGACGTGGAGCTCGGCGCTGGCGTAGGCGTTCACCAGGCGCGTGCTCGCGACCATCGGGTTGGCGTGCGGCTGCCCGACCACCGAGATGCCGAACTCGGTCTCGGTCCCCATGATGCGTCGCACCGTCATGTCGCGAAGGGTACGCGGCAGGCTCGAAAACGCGCGCCGACCGGCTCGGAACGCCCGGAATCGGTTGGTGCTGCGTGTTAGCCTGCCGAGCAGTCCAACGGGGAAACCACCCGTCACCCAGGGGGAATCCAATGCTTGGCCACGTCATGACTCGGCATGCACGCCACGCCACCGTCCTCGCTCTCGTCCTCTCCGGCAGCCTGCTGTTCGGCGCTCTCGGCGACGTCGCCGGCGCCGCTCGTTCCGAGGACGGGACGACCCCGCCCCCGGCCTCCAGCAGCACGTCCCCGACCGCGCCGGGAGGCGAGTCCGTCACCGCGGACGACCCGACCCCGCCCCCGCCCAGCACTCCCGTCGCCGCCGGAGACAGCGTCGTGGTGGCCCGCGGCCGGTCGACGACGGTCGACGTGCTGGCCAACGACACCTGCGGCGGCGTCACCCCGTGCCCGCGCGCCTCGCTGACCGCCATGGCGGTGGTCGTGAAGCCGCCGTCGGGGATGGCGGTGTCGCTCAACCCGACGACCGGCGCGCTCAACCTGGCGATCGCCTCGAACGCCGCGATCGGCGTGAAGTCGGTCACCTACCGGATCACCGACGCCAACGGCTCCGCGGACGGCGCCGTCTCGATCCGCGTCGTCTACCCGCCGCTGGACAGCTACAACCCGCCGGCCGGGACCAAGTTCAGCCACCCGTTCCGGAAGAGCTACCGGAACCGGATCTACAACCAGATCATCCGGACGATCAACAGCGTGCCGTACGGCGGCCAGATCCGGATCGCGAGCTGGTCGTTCTCCAGCAAGAGGTACCTGACGGCGCTGCGCCAGGCGCACAACCGCGGCGTGAGCGTCCAGATCGTGCTCGCCCAGCGCAACGTGCCGGGGATCTCGGACTGGACCTCGCTGCGCTCGACCTTCGGCACCAACCGCAGCTCCCGCAGCTGGGTCTTCAAGTGCAGCTACTCCTGCCGGGGCGGCGCCGGCACGATGCACTCCAAGATCTTCCTGTTCAGCCAGGCCGCCGGCACCCGCTACATCACGATGACCGGCTCCGCGAACCTCACCGACTTCGCGATCAGCGGCCAGTGGAACCAGATGAACACGGTCACGAACAACCCGACCGTCTACAACCAGGCGGTCGCGGTCTTCGAGCAGATGCGCCTGGACCGGCCGGCGCCGTACGTCGAGCAGCGCACGCCCTCGATGTGGATGTACTACTACCCGCGCGGCAAGGCTGCCCCCGGCTACGACTTCGCGATGAAAGCCCTCGAGGACGTCAGGTGCACCGGTGCCGTCGACGCCGGCCCCGGCGGCCGCACCCAGATCCGGATCGCGATGTACGCCTGGTACGAGAACCGCGGCCGCTGGCTGGCCAAGCGGGTCCGGGCGCTCTGGGACCAGGGCTGCGACGTCCGGATCATCTACGGCATCGCCGGGAACACCGTGAAGAACACGCTGTACTCCCCCAAGGGCCGCGGCCGGATCCCGATGCGGCAGATCCTCCTCACCAACAAGGACGAGGATCCGATCTACTACATCCACGACAAGTTCGTCGCGGTCAACGGCCACGTCGGCGCGGTCCGGAACTCCACGTTCGCGCTCCAGGGGTCCTTCAACTTCTCCGACCTGGGTTTCCGGTCCGATGAGAACTTCCAGCGACTCATCGGTAGGGTGCACTACAACCAGTACCGCGATGACTTCAACCTGCTGTGGCGGGACCCGCAGGCGCGGGCTCCCTCGCCGACCAGCGTCATCAAGAACGTGCAGCGGACCGCTCCTGCGGAACCGGCGCTCGGAACGGGCCGGTACGCATACATGGAGGCCGACTAGCAGTGCACGGGGTAACGATGGACCAGCGACGCGCGCGGACGATCCGAGCGGTCGTCGGGACGGTGGCGATGGCGCTCGCGTGCACCCTCGTCCCCGACCTGGCGCTCGCCGCCGAACCGGTCCCGGCCCAGGTCCGGGCTCCCGTCGTCGCCACCCCGGCGTTCGCCGCCGCCCCCGTGGTCGCCGCGGCCGCTGGTGCGGTCAGCACGCTGCGCACGCCGGACCACTTCACCCCGCCGCAGGGCGTGAAGTTCAACCACTGGAACATCAAGCGCTACCGCTACGTGATCCGCCGTCACATGCTGCGCACGATCAACTCGGTGCCGAGCGGCGGCACGATCCGCTGGATCGTCTTCTCCTTCGGCGAGACCAAGATCTACAACGCGCTCAACGAGGCCCGCAAGCGCGGCGTGAGCGTGCAGATCCTGGGCAACTTCCACAACCGTGAGACGTGGGAGCCGTGGCGGAGGATGGAGCGGACCTTCGGCACGTCCAAGGTCCGCAAGGGCAAGAACCCCGAGCGGATCAGCTGGGCGCGGATGTGCAGCAAGTCCTGCCGCGGCTGGGGCGGCCACGTCCACCTCAAGCTCTTCCTCTTCAGCAAGGTGGGCAACGCCACCGGCGTGACCATGTACGGCTCCTGGAACCCCACCTGGGTCGCCAACGACCGGCAGTGGAACCACCTCGAGACCACCTGGGACCCGACCACCTACGCGCAGTACCTGCGGATCTTCCGGCAGGCCAAGCGCGACAAGCCGGTTCCGGCCGCTCACTTCGTCGCCGGCGGCAACGAGCACTGGGTCTTCCCGAAGACCGGGACCCGCGCATCGAACGACCCGGTCAACGTCGACCTGGCCAAGGTCCGGTGCACCGGCGTCACGAACGGCACCGGCAACGGCGGCCGGACGATGATCCGGATCGGGATGTACGCCTGGTACGCCGCGCGCGGCGACTGGCTCGCCCGCCGGGTCCGTGCGCTCTGGAACCAGGGCTGCGACGTGGCGATCATCTACGGGATCATGAGCGACCGGGCCCGCCGGACGCTGTACAGCCCGTCGGGCCGCGGCCGGATCCCGATGAAGCAGGCGATGGTCCCCGACGCGAACGGCGTCCCCTACCGCTACCTGCACGACAAGTTCGTCGTCCTCAGCGGCGTCTACGGCACGCAGACCGACGCCCGGGTCACCTGGGCCGGGTCGACGAACTTCTCCAACCTCGGCTTCTCCGCGGACGACATGACGGTGCGGACGATGAACCCGGCCGTCGCGGGCGGTTACTTCGCCGACTGGCGGATCACCTGGAACGGCCCGAACGTGCACGCCCCGCACCCCGGCGGTGTCATCCACGCCGAGGGCCGCACCGCGGACGGCCGCTACTCCAACCAGCTGCCGACGCCGCTGGGCACCGGGATCTACCGGAACCTCGAAGCAGACTGAGCGCCGGGTTTCGAGACGGTCGCTGCGCGACCTCCTCAACCACCGGTGGTGCAGCAGCGCCGCGACCCCGCTGGTCGAGGAGCGCCTCGACCCCCTGGTTGAGGAGCGCCGCCAAGGCGCGTCTCGAAACCCCGGACGTCAGAGGTACTGACCCGTATTCGCCACGGTGTCGATCGACCGCCCCGGCTCGGTGCCCTGCTTGCCGGTGATGAGCGTGCGGATGAAGACGATCCGCTCGCCCTTCTTGCCGGAGATCCGGGCCCAGTCGTCCGGGTTGGTCGTGTTCGGGAGGTCCTCGTTCTCCTTGAACTCGTCGACGCAGGCCTGGAGCATGTGCTGGACGCGCAGCCCCTTCTGGTCGTTGTCCAGGAGGTCCTTGATCGCCATCTTCTTGGCCCGGTCGACGATGTTCTGGATCATCGCGCCGGAGTTGAAGTCCTTGAAGTACAGAACTTCCTTGTCACCGTTGGCGTAGGTGACCTCCAGGAAGCGGTTCTCGTCGGTCTCGGTGTACATCCGCTCGACGGTCGCGGTGATCATGCCGGCCACGGTCGCGTTCCGGTCCCCGCCGAACTCGGCGAGGTCGTCGGCGTGCAGCGGCAGCTCCGCGGTCAGGTACTTGGAGAAGATGTCCCGCGCCGACTCCGCGTCCGGCCGCTCGATCTTGATCTTCACGTCGAGGCGCCCGGGACGCAGGATCGCCGGGTCGATCATGTCCTCGCGGTTCGAGGCGCCGATGACCAGGACGTTCTCGAGGAGCTCGACGCCGTCGATCTCGCTGAGCAGCTGCGGCACGATCGTGTTCTCGACGTCGGAGGAGACCCCGGAACCGCGGGTGCGGAACAGCGAGTCCATCTCGTCGAAGAACACGATCACCGGGGTGCCCTCGCTGGCCTTCTCACGGGCCCGCTGGAAGACGAGCCGGATGTGCCGCTCGGTCTCGCCGACGTACTTGTTGAGCAGCTCGGGGCCCTTGATGTTGAGGAAGTAGCTCTTCCCCTCCTGCCCGGTCTTCGCGGCGACCTTCTTGGCCAACGAGTTCGCGACCGCCTTGGCGATCAGCGTCTTGCCGCAGCCCGGGGGGCCGTACAGGAGCACGCCCTTCGGTGGCTTGAGCTGGTGCTCCTTGAACAGGTCGGGGTGCAGGTACGGCAGCTCGACCGCGTCGCGGATGGCGTCGATCTGGCTGCTGAGGCCGCCGATCGCGTTGTAGTCGATGTCGGGGACCTCTTCGAGGACGAGCTCCTCGACCTCGGACTTCGGGACCTTCTCGTAGACGTAGCCGGAGCGGCCGTCCAGGAGCAGGGAGTCTCCCGCCCGCAGCTTCTCGTGGCGCAGCGGCTCGGCGAGACGGACGACCCGCTCCTCGTCGGCGTTGGCGATGACCAGCGCGCGCTCGCCGTCGGCGAGCAGCTCCTTGAACATCACCACCTCGCCGATCTCCTCGAACTCGAGGGCGGCGACGACGTTGAGCGCCTCGTTGAGCATGACCTCCTGGCCCTTGGTGAGGCCGTCGAGGTCGACGTTCGGGCTGACCGTCACGCGCAGCTTGCGGCCGCCGGTGAACACGTCCACCGAGTCGTCCTCGTTGCGGGCCAGGAAGGTGCCGAAGCCGGTCGGCGGCTGGGCGAGCCGGTCGACCTCCTCCTTGAGCGTCATGATCTGGTCACGGGCGTCCCGGAGCGTGCCGGCGAGCCGTTCGTTCTGGGCCGTGACGGCCGCGAGCGACCGCTGGGTGTCGATGAGCCGCTGCTCCAGGAGCCGCGAGCCCTCGGGCGTCCCGGGTGCATCCGCGAGCCTGCGTCGCAGCTCCCCGACCTCGGCCTCGAGGTACGAGACCTGGCTGAGCAACTGCGCGGTGTCCTGTCCTTCAGCGCCAAAGCCTGTCATCGGACCTCACCTCCACTGGAGCGTTCTCTGTTTCGACCCTACCCGCGTGCGACACCCCTTGTTCAACAGATTCGTCACGTGTTGGCCACCCTGTAGGAGAAACGGCCGACGAATCCCGCCATGACGCGGAACGGCCCGGCCGGGGCTCAACCCGGGGTGTGCTCGCCGTTCTCCCCCACGCCGACGGGCCGCGGGCCGCTGTAGTCCTCGCCGTAGGCGCCCGGGGCCGGACGGCGCTTCTTCCGGGGGGCGGGGTTGCCCGGCGCCATCCGCCGGGCGGTCACCAGGAAGCCGGTGTGGCCGTTCATCTTGTGGCTCGGCCGGACGGCCAGCCCCTCGACGTGCCACTCCCGGACCAGCGTCTCCCAGGGCTGCGGCTCGGTGAACTCGCCGTGCGCGCGCAACGTCTCGACCGTGCGTCCGAGCTGCGTCGTGGTGGCGACGTACGCGACGACGACACCGCCCGGCGCGAGCGCGTCGGCCACCACGTCCACGCACTCCCACGGCGCCAGCATGTCCAGCACGACCCGGTCCACGGTGCCGGGGCCCTCGACCCCCGGGAGCGCCTCGACGAGGTCGCCCACGGTCAGCTGCCAGGCCGGGTGGTCGCCGTCGAAGAACTGGGTGACGTTCTTGCGGGCGACGTCGGCGAACTCCTCCCGGCGCTCGAACGACGAGACCCGTCCGGTCGGCCCGACCGCGCGCAGCAGCGAGCAGGTGAGCGCCCCGGACCCGACGCCGGCCTCGACCACGGTCGCGCCGGGGAAGATGTCGGCCATCGCGACGATCTGGGCGGCGTCCTTCGGGTAGACGACGGCGGCGCCGCGCGGCATCGAGACCACGAACTCGTTGAGCAGCGGCCGGAAGACCAGGTACTCACCGCCCGACGTCGAGGTGATCGTGAATCCCTCGTCCCGGCCGATCAGGTCGTCGTGCTCGATCCCGCCGCGGTTGGTGTGGAACGACTTGCCGGCCTCCAGGCAGATGTTGTGCCGGCGGCCCTTGGCGTCGACGAGCCGGACCCACTCCCCGGGGCGCAGCGGTCCGCGACTCACGCCGGACCAGGAGTGCGCTGCAGGGTCGGTCACGGGGTTCTCCTCGTCATCGGGGGTTCTGGTGGTCAGGCTGGTGCTGTCAGGGTGGTTCACCGGCGCGAGGCCGCCTCGAAGGCGGCGTCGACGTCGGCCGTGGCCAGGAGACCATAGATCGCGCCGTCCGGTTCGACCAGCAGGTACTCCGAGGCGGGCGTACGGGCCATCGCCCGGACCAGGTCCTCGCCGCTCAGGTCGGCGGGCAGCACCAGGCCGTCCTGCAGCGACCGGGCGATCGTGCTGACCGGGACCCAGGCGCGCCGGTCCTCGGGCGTCGAGGTCAGCGCCGCCTCGCTGACGATCCCGGTCGCCTCGCCGGCCGAGGAGAGCACGAGCAGTCCGCCCGCGCCGGCCTCCTGCGCCCGGCGCACCGCCTCCGCGGTCGGGAGGTCCTCCGGTACGGCGACCACGCGCCGCGCGAGCGGTCGGGCACGCAGCGCCGGGAGCCGGCGGCGGATCTTGGCGCTCGTCATCGAGGCGGTCGCCCCCGCCCACAGGAATCCGGCGATGATGCAGGCGAAGAGGTAGTCGACGACGGTGGTCTGCACGTCGAAGACCGAGCGTGCGACCGCCGGCCACAGCAGCGCCAGCAGTGCCGCGACCCGGCCGCCCCAGGCCGCCACCACGGTGCCGTCGTGGACGTTCCCGCTGATCCGCCAGACGGCCGCCCGGAGCACCCGCCCGCCGTCCAGCGGAAGCCCGGGAACCAGGTTCAGCACCCCCAGGAGGAGGTTCGCCGCGGCCAGGCCCTCGAAGGCCATCCGGGTGAGCCCCTCGCGGAAGACGACCAGGGACGCGAGCGCCACGATGCCGAGGGCGATCGAGGTCAGTGGGCCGACGACGGCGACCTTGAACTCCTGCCCCGGGGTGGCCGGCTCGGTCTCGATCTCCGTCGAACCGCCCAGGAACTCCAGGCTGATCGAGCGCACCGGGAGCCCGAACCGGCGGGCCATCAGGGCGTGCGACATCTCGTGGAAGAGGATCGAGAGGTAGAGGAGCACGGCGAACGCCAGGCCGGCGACGTACTTGAGCGGGCCGAGGCCGGGCTCGACCTGCTCGACCCGCGGCGCGAGCAGGAAGGCGATCATCGCGGCGACCAGGAACCACGAGGCCTTGACGTAGACGTCCACGCCCCCGATGGAGCCCACCCGGAAGCTGCCCGGCGGGTGCGACGGGGGTCGGTTCTGGTCGGCGGCCACGGTGAAAACCTAGCGCGTCACCGGGACTGTCCCCGCCGCCGCCTAGGGTGGCGGACATGGTCAGGGCGCTGGACGAACGCACCCGCGGCACCGAGGTCGACGGGGTCGCGGTGCTGGGCGCGCTCTCCCCCAGCCGCGCCGGCGACTTCAAGACCTGTCCGCTGCTCTACCGGTTCCGCACCGTCGACCGGCTCCCGGAGCCGCCGTCGCGGGACGCGGCCCGCGGCACGGTGGTCCACAAGGTCCTGGAGGACCTGTTCGACCTGCCCGCGACCGACCGCACCCCCGAGCGCGCCGAGGAGCTGGTCGCCGCCGCGTGGGCGCAGGTCCAGGAGCTCGAGCCGCAGCTCGCGTCGCTGTTCGGCGCCCCTCAGGCGGAGCCCGGCGAGGAGCTGGCGGCCTGGCTGCAGAGCTGCCGGACGGTGCTGCGGCGCTACTTCGACCTCGAGGACCCCCGCAGGCTGGAGCCGGCCGAGCGCGAGCAGTACGTCGAGACGGTGCTCGACTCTCGGCTGCTGCTCCGCGGCTACGTCGACCGGGTCGACGTCGCGGCCGACGGGGCGATCCGGATCGCCGACTACAAGACCTCCCGGGCCCCTGCCGCCGGGTTCGAGGCGCGGGCGCTCTTCCAGATGCGGTTCTACGCGCTCGTGCTCTGGCGCACCCGCGGGGTCGTGCCTGCCGTCCTGCGGCTGCTCTACCTCGGCGACGGCCAGATCGTGGAGTACGCGCCGGACGAGCAGGACCTGCGCGCCACCGAGCGTCAGCTCGAGGCGCTCTGGGCCGCGATCGCGCTCGCGCGCGAGACGGGAGACTGGCAGCCGCACCGGTCGCCGCTGTGCGGCTGGTGCAGCTTCCAGGCGCTCTGCCCCGAGTTCGGCGGCACTCCTCCCCCGCTGCCCGCCTCACCCCGGACGGCTCGGTCAGAAGGTGACGACGCCGCGGCAGACCTGGCCGGTGGCGGGACGGACGGCCCGGAAGACGATCCGGTCGGCCCCTGAGGCGTTCGGGACGACCCGCCTGACCTCGAAGGAGCCGCTCCGGCCGGCCGTGCGGCGGACGCCGTCGTCGACGAGCACCCCGTTGTGCCGCAGCGTCCAGGTCCAGCGCTGGCCGACCCGGTTGCTGTCGACCTCGCCCTCGACCTCGAGGCGGCCGTTCTCGGGCGCGACCTTGACCTTCCAGTCGGCGCGTCCRCTGCAGTCGCCGCGCCGGACGACGCCGTCCTTGGCCTCGGCCGGCAACGCCAGGGTTCCGACCAGTGCAGCGGTGAGCAGCACGGTCCCGGTGGTGGCGATGGTCCTCATGGTTTCCCTCCCAGGTTGGGTCGCCCGGGATCCCCGAGCTACTCCAGGCTCTCCGGGAGCGGGTCCGAACCGCCATCGGGCAATGGTGCTAGTACCGCCAGGTCCGCCGGGCCGAGCCCGGCCAGGGTGTCGGCGAAGACGCGCCGCTCACCCTCCAGGACGGGGACGTGGTTGGGCACCACCAGGACCGTGCAGCCGGCGGCCTCGGCTGACTTCGCACCCGTGTTGGAGTCCTCGATAGCGACGCAGTCCTGAGGCGCCACGCCGAGCAGGCTCGCCGCCCGCAGGTACGGCTCAGGGTGCGGTTTGCCGACCCTCACCCGGTCACCGGTCACCACCGTGCGGAACGAGCCCTCCGGCAACGCCCGCAGCACCGGGTCGACGAAGCGCTGGTACGACATCGTGACCAGGCCGCACGGCACGCCCGCGGCGTTGAGGGCGGCGAGGAGCTCGACCGCGCCGGGCCGCCACGGCACCCGCTCCTCGACCCGCGCGATCACGCCGTCGAGCAACCGGTCCACCACCTCCGACGCCGGGAGCGGCACGCCCCCGTGCGTGCGGATGTACTCCGCGGACACGAGCAGGTCGTTGCCGACCAGGTTGAGCGCGTGCTCCATGCTCCAGGTGCCGCCGAACTCGGCGACGAGCGCGAACTCGGTCTCGATCCAGTAGGGCTCGGTGTCGACCAGGGTGCCGTCCATGTCCCAGAGGACGGCTGCCAGGTTTCGAGACGGGCCGTGCCGGCCCTCCTCAACCACCATGACGTCAGTCCTCCGGGTTGTAGCCCAGGTTCGGCGCCAGCCAGCGCTCGGCCTCCTGCATCGTCCAACCCTTGCGGGAGGCGTACTCGGCGACCTGGTCCTGAGCCAGCCGGCCGACGACGAAGTACTGCGACTGCGGGTGCGAGAAGTACCAGCCGCTGACGGCCGCGCCGGGCCACATCGCCATCGACTCGGTGAGCTCGATCCCGGCGTTCTCCGGCACGTCGAGGAGCTGCCACAGGGTCTGCTTCTCGGTGTGGTCCGGGCAGGCCGGGTAGCCGGGCGCGGGCCGGATGCCGACGTAGCGCTCGCCGATCAGGGCTTCGTTGTCGAGCTCCTCGTCGGCCGCGTAGCCCCAGAACTCCTTGCGCACCCGCTCGTGCATCCGCTCGGCGAACGCCTCGGCGAGCCGGTCGGCCAGCGACTCCAGCAGGATGGCGCTGTAGTCGTCGAGGGCGGCCTTGAACTCGGCGATCTTCGTCTGGCTGCCGAGGCCGGCGGTGACCGCGAAGGCACCGACGTAGTCGGCCAGCCCGGTCTCCTTCGGCGCGACGAAGTCACCCAGCGACCGGTTGGGGACGCCCTCGCGGTGCTCGCCCTGCTGGCGCAGGTTGCGCAGCACGTGCACGACCTCGGTCCGACTCTCGTCCGCGTAGATCTCGACGTCGTCACCGACGGCACTGGCCGGGAAGAAGCCGATCACGCCGTTGGCGGTCAGCCACTTCTCCTTGATCAGCCGGTCGAGCATGTCCTGCGCGTCGTCGTACAGCTTGCGCGCGGCCTCGCCGGAGGCGGGGTTGTTGAGGATGTCGGGGAACTTGCCCTTCATTTCCCAGGCGTTGAAGAACGGCTGCCAGTCGATGTACTCGCGCAGCTCGGCGAGGTCGTAGTCGCCGAACACGGTGGTGCCGCCGCGCCGGGGCACCGGCGGGACGTAGCCCTCCCAGGTGATCGGCGTCCGGTTGGCCCGGGCGGCGGTCAGGGTGAGCATCGGCCGCTCGTGCTTCTGGGCGTGCCGCTCCCGCAGCGCCGCGTAGTCCTCCTCGGTCGAGGCCAGCAGCGCCGGGCGCTGGGCGTCGGAGAGCAGCGCCGCGGCCACCGGCACGGACCGGGACGCGTCCTTGACCCAGACCACCGGGCCGGTACGACGCGGCGACACCTTGACCGCGGTGTGCGCCCGCGAGGTCGTCGCGCCACCGATGAGCAGCGGGATCTCCAGACCCTGGCGCTCCATCTCGGCCGCGAAGTTGACCATCTCGTCGAGCGACGGGGTGATCAGGCCGGACAGGCCGATGATGTCGGCGTCGACCTCCTTCGCCTTGTCCAGGATCGTCTGCGCCGGGACCATCACGCCGAGGTCGATGACCTCGTAGTTGTTGCACTGGAGCACGACGCCGACGATGTTCTTGCCGATGTCGTGGACGTCGCCCTTCACCGTCGCCATCACGATCGTGCCGTTGGTGCGCGCCGCGTCACCGGGCTGCTTCTCGGCCTCGATGTAGGGCAGCAGGTACGCGACGGCCTTCTTCATCACGCGGGCCGACTTCACGACCTGCGGGAGGAACATCTTGCCGGCGCCGAACAGGTCGCCGACCACGTTCATGCCGTCCATCAGCGGGCCCTCGATCACCTCGATCGGGCGCCCGCCGGCGGCGGAGATCTCGGCGCGCAGCTCCTCGGTGTCGTCCTCGACGAAGGCGTCGAGGCCCTTGACCAGCGCGTGCGTGATCCGCTCGCGGACCGGCAGCGTGCGCCACTCGTCGACCTTGGTCTCGTCGGCCTCGGCGTCGACGTTGAACTTCTCGGCGACCTCCAGCAGCCGCTCGGCCGCGTCCGGGCGGCGGTTCAGCACGACGTCCTCGATCCGCTCGCGCAGCTCGGGGTCGATCTCGTCGTAGACCACCAGCGCACCGGCGTTGACGATGCCCATGTCCAGGCCGGCCTTGATGGCGTGGAACAGGAACACCGCGTGGATCGCCTCGCGCACCGGGTTGTTGCCGCGGAAGGAGAAGGACACGTTGGAGATGCCGCCCGAGATGTGCACCCCGGGCAGGTTCTCCTTGATCCAGCGGCACGCCTCGATGAAGTCGATGCCGTAGGTCGCGTGCTCCTCGATGCCGGTGGCCAGGGCGAAGCAGTTCGGGTCGAAGATGATGTCCTCGGCCGGGAACCCGACCTCCTCGGTGAGGATCCGGTAKGCGCGGCCGCAGATCTCCTTGCGCCGCTCCAGGTTGTCGGCCTGACCGTCCTCGTCGAACGCCATCACGACCACGGCGGCGCCGTACTTGCGGCAGAGGCGGGCCTCGCGGACGAACTTCTCCTCGCCCTCCTTCAGCGAGATCGAGTTCACGATCGGCTTGCCCTGGATGTTCTTCAGGCCGGCCTCGATGACCTCCCACTTCGAGGAGTCCACCATGATCGGCACCCGGCTGATGTCCGGCTCGGCGGCGACCAGCTTGGTGAACCGGTCCATCGCGGCGACGCCGTCGATCATGCCCTCGTCCATGTTGATGTCGATGACCTGGGCACCGACCTCGACCTGCTGGGCGGCGACCGAGAGCGCGGTGTCGTAGTCCTCGGCCTTGATCAGGTTGCGGAACCGCGCCGAGCCGGTGATGTTGGTGCGCTCGCCGACGTTGACGAACAGCGAGTCCGCGGTGATGTTGAGCGGCTCCAGCCCGGAGAGCCGGGTCGCCACCCCGACCGTCGACAGCGCGCGCTGCTGCTTGCCCTCGACCGCCTTGGCGATCTCGGCGATGTGCGCCGGCGTGGTGCCGCAGCAGCCGCCGACCAGGTTGACCAGGCCCGCCTCGGCGAACTCGGCGATGTAGCCGGCCTGGCGCTCCGGGGACTCGTCGTACTCGCCGAAGGCGTTCGGCAGGCCGGCGTTCGGGTACGCGGAGACGTAGGTGTCGGCGATCCGGGAGATCTCGGCCAGGTACGGCCGCATCTCCGGGGCGCCGAGCGCGCAGTTGAGGCCGACGGCGATCGGCTTCGCGTGCCGCACGGAGTTCCAGAACGCCTCGGTGACCTGGCCGGACAAGGTGCGGCCGGACGCGTCGGTGATCGTGCCGGAGATGACGACGGGCCAGCGCCGGCCGCGCTCCTCGAAGAGGGTCTCGACCGCGAAGACGGCGGCCTTCGCGTTGAGGGTGTCGAAGATCGTCTCGATGAAGATGATGTCCGAGCCGCCGTCGACCAGACCGTTCGCGGCCTCCAGGTACGCCGCCACGAGCTGGTCGTAGGACACGTTGCGGGCTCCCGGGTCGTTGACGTCCGGCGAGATCGACGCCGTCCGTGTCGTCGGGCCGAGCGCGCCGGCGACGTACCGGGGCTTCTCGGGGGTGCTCATCTCGTCGCAGAGCTCGCGGGCCAGCCGGGCGCCCTCGTAGTTGAGCTCGTAGGAGAGCTCCTCCATGCCGTAGTCGGCCAGCGAGACCGCGTTGGCGTTGAACGTGTTGGTCTCGAGGATGTCGGCGCCGGCCTCGAGGTACTCGCGGTGGATCCCCGCGATGATGTGCGGCTGGGTCAGTGTCAGCAGGTCGTTGTTGCCGATGACGTCGCTGGGCCAGTCGGCGAAGCGCTCGCCGCGGTAGCCGGCCTCGTCGGGGCGGTCGCGCTGGATCGCCGTGCCCATCGCCCCGTCGATGACCAGGATCCGCTGCTCGAGGGCTGCGGTGAGCTCCTCGGTGCAGTCCGGGCGAAGGCGGGGCTCCCAAGCGTTCACGTACGTTCCTTCCTCAGCGGAAGGCGTCCTTGGATCCGTCGAGCGTGGCGGATCTCCGGACCCGTTGCAACGCCTCTCGACCGCGCAAGTCTACGGGGTGGCAGGTCCCCCGACGCGGAGATTTCTCCAGAACGGACAGCCGGTGCCGCACTAGGCTGAGGGTGTGATCGAGATCGCGGACGTCCGACCGCTGGTGAGCCCGGTGATGCTCTGCGCCTTCGAGGGCTGGAACGACGCGGCCGGTGCCGCGACCGGGGTCCTCGACCACCTGGTCGACACCTGGGACGCCGAGCTCGTCGGCACCCTGGACCCCGAGGACTTCTACGACTTCCAGGTGAACCGGCCGACCGTCGGCACCACCGACGACGGGATGCGGCGGATCACCTGGCCCAGCACCCACCTGTACGTCGCCCGCCCGCCCGGCTCGCACCGCGACGTCGTCCTGATGCGCGGCATCGAGCCGAACATGCGCTGGCGCCAGTTCTGCGCCGAGCTGCTCGCCGCCGGCGACGCGCTGGGCGTCGAGCTGGTCGTGACGCTGGGCGCCCTGCTCGCCGAGACCCCGCACACCCGACCGATCCCGGTCACCGGCACCGCCACCGAGCTCGACCTGGACGACCGGCTCAAGCTCGAGCCGTCGACGTACGAGGGGCCGACGGGGATCATCGGCGTCCTCCAGGACGCCTGCGCCCGGCTCGACCTGCCGGCCGTCTCCTTCTGGGCGGCGATCCCGCACTACCTGCCGCAGCCGCCGTGCCCGAAGGGGACGCTGGCGCTGCTGACCCAGGTCGAGGACGTCCTGGAGATCTCGGTCCCGCTGGGCGACCTGCCCGAGGAGACCCGGGCCTGGGAGCGCGGTGTCGCCGAGCTCGCCGAGGAGGACGAGGACGTCGCCGAGTACGTCCGCAGCCTGGAGGAGTCGAAGGACACCGCCGACCTCCCGGAGGCGAGCGGTGAGGCGATCGCCCGCGAGTTCGAGCGGTTCCTGCGCCGCCGGGAGAACCCCGAGGACTCCTAGAGCCCCTAGAGCCGGAGCCCGAGGGCCGCGTCCGCCACCAGCGCGATCTGCGTCCCGGCCCCGGCCTCGGCGCCGACGCCGTCCAGGGTCGCCTCCGCCCAGGCGTGGATCGCGCGGAGGGCGCGCGGCGCGTCCAGGTCCGCCGCGAGGGCGGCCAGGACCTCCGCGACGACCGGCCCGCTCGGCGCACCGGCGGGGGCCTTCACGGCCGTCCGCAGCCGGGGAAGAAGCGCCTCCGCACGCTCCAGGTCGGCAGCGGTCCACTCCCAGTCGGAGCGGTAGTGGTGGCCGAGGAGGGCGAGCCGGATCGCGTCCGGCTCGGCGTTCTCCTGGCGCAGCCGCGAGACCAGCTCGAGGTTGCCCTTGGACTTCGACATCTTCTCGCCGTCCAGCGCGACCATGCCCGCGTGCACGTACGCCCGCGCGAACCGGTGCTCCGGGTCCGCGACCTGGGCCTCGGCGGCGCTCATCTCGTGGTGCGGGAAGACCAGGTCGCTGCCGCCGCCCTGCACCTCGAAGTCGGCTCCGAGGTGCTCGCGCGCGATCGCCGAGCACTCGATGTGCCAACCCGGGCGGCCGCGGCCCAGGCTGGAGTCCCAGGCCGGGTCGTCGGGACGCTCGCCCTGCCACAGCAGGCAGTCCAGCGGGTCCTTCTTGCCGGGACGGTCCGGGTCCCCGCCGCGTTCGGCGAAGATCCGCAGCATCTGGTCGCGCTCCCAGCCGGAGACGGCGCCGAAGGTCGGGTCGGCGGTCACGGAGAAGTAGAGGTCCTCGCCGCCGGTCTCGTTCGGCACCGGGTAGACGGCGCCGGTGTCCCGGAGCCGCTCGATCATCGCGACGACCAGCGGGATCGACTCCACGGCGCCGACGTACTCGTCCGGCGGGAGCACCCGCAGCGCGGTCATGTCGGTGCGGAACAGCTCGGTCTCGCGCTCGGCCAGCGCGACCCAGTCCTCACCGGTGGCGACGGCGCGCTCCAGCAGCGGGTCGTCCACGTCGGTCACGTTCTGGACGTAGCGGACCCGGTGGCCGGCGCTGCGCCAGGCCCGGTTGAGCAGGTCGAAGGCGAGGTACGTCGAGGCGTGGCCCAGGTGGGTGGCGTCGTACGGCGTGATCCCGCAGACGTACATCCGGGCGGTTCCGTCTGCCGGAACCAGCTCGACCAGCCCACCGGTCGCGGAGTCGTGGACCCTGACCTCCGGCCCGCGCACGGGCAGGACGGGCACGTCGGGGGCAGGCCAGGCTCGCATGCAGGAACCTTAACCAACCCGGGTCAGAATGCGGGCCACGGGAGGGACGGCCAGCCCGGGCCGGGCTCCGGGAACCGGCCCGCGGACAGCAGCCGCTCGGTACGCCGCCGGGTCGCGGCGATCTCGTACCGGTCCAGCAGGTCGCCGAGGGTGTCGCCGGTCGGGCCGTCCAGACCCACGAGGAGACCCTCCAGCGCGGTCCGTTCCTCGGCGGTGAAGCGGCGCCCGTGGAAGCCCCAGAGCACGGTGCGGAGCTTGTCGTCGACGTGGAAGCAGACCCCGTGGTCGACGCCGTACCGGTGCCCGTCGGCCATCGCGAGCACGTGACCGCCCTTGCGGTCGGTGTTGTTGACCACGACGTCGAACAGGGCCATCCGACGCAGCGGTGCGGAGTCCTCGTGGAGCAGCATGATCAGGCGGTCGTGGTTGTCGTAGGCGTCCAGGACGTGCAGCATCCCGTCCGGGACCGGGCCCTCGGGGAGCAGGTCGACGGCGTCCTGCTCGGGGTCGGGCTCGCACCAGAGCTGGACCATCCCGGGGCCGGCGGGCCCGTCTCGGAGCACGGTCGGCGGCACGACCGACCACCCGAGCGCGTCGGACACGACCCAGGCGGCGTACTCCCGGGCCGCCAGCGTGCCGTCCGCGAAGTCCCAGAGCGGCCGCTCCCCCGATGTCGGCTTGTAGACGGCCTGCGGGCCGTCCGGGTCGTCGCCCAGCCGGGCCAGGTAGGTGTGGTTGGACGCCGGCATGATCCGGCCCAGGACGGTGAGCGGCGCACCGGCCAGCAGGTCGGTGGCGGACCCGGTCGTCACGACGCCGACCCGCTCACCGCCGGGCTCATCCCTGGGCTCATCCCTGGGCTCATCCCTGGGTGCGCCGGTAGCCGTTGGCGCGGGGGCAGAGGTGGCCGGACGCGTCCACGGGACCGCCGCAGAACTGGCAGGAGGGGCGGCCGGCCTGGACGACCGAGGCGGCGCGGGTCGCGAACACGCGGGCCAGCACCGGAGTGAGCCGGACCACGAACAGCTCCTCGGGCTCGGGCTCCGCGATGTCGAGCTCGACGAGCTCGTCCTCCTCGGCCTCGATCGGCTCGACGACCTCGACGACCGGGAAGACCTCGATCACCACCCGCTCGTCGTCGGCGTCCCAGGAGAGCGTGATCGTGCCGGCCCGGAACTCCTCGACGATCGGCTGGTCCAGCGGCCCGGTGTCGACCTGGTCGACCGGGGTCATCGCCGGGATCACCGTGGCGTTGCCGCCGACGCCGATCAGCTCGTCCAGCAGCTCGTCGATCCGTTCGCCGAGGATGGCGACCTGCTGCTTCTCCAGCGCGACGCTGGTGACCCTGGCGCCGGAGCGGGCCTGGAGGAAGAAGGTGCGCTGGCCTGGCTCGCCCACGGTCCCGGCGATGAACCGGTCCGGTGGGTCGAATCGGTGGACGAGCGGCATGAGCCCGAGCCTACGGCCTGCGCCCACGCGCCCGGCGCGGGGCCGGTCCGGCTCCGCCACCGAGCTTCTCCTCGGGCTTCTCGGCCTGCGCGGCGAGGTGCGCCAGCGATCCGTCGACGGTGTTCATCGCGAGCACGTAGGAGCGCCGCGGGGTGTACCGGACCACCGACAGGCTGGCCGGATCGACCACGATCCGCTGGAACGCGTCCAGGTGCATGCCGAGGGCGTCGGCCAGGACGGACTTGATCACGTCGCCGTGGGCGACCGCCAGCCAGACGGCGCCGTCGCCGTGCTCGGCGGTGACCCGGGCGTCCCAGTCGCGGACCGCGCGCACCGAGCGCGCCGACATCTCCGCCATCGACTCGCCGTTCGGGAACCGCACCCCGGCCGGGTGCGCCTGGACGACCTTCCAGAGGTCCTCCTTGACCAGCGTCTTCATCGGCTTGCCGGACCAGTCGCCGTAGTCGCACTCGGTCAGGCCGCGCTCGACCCGCGCCCGGACCCCGGTGCCGCGGAGCAGCGTCGCCGCGGTCTCCTTGCAACGCTCCAGCGGGCTGGTCACGGCCGCCGCGATCGGGAGCCCGTCGAGCCGGGCGGCGGCGCGCTGCGCCTGCTCCAGGCCGACCTCGTCGAGCCGGATCCCCGGCAGTCTGCCCGCCAGGACACCGGTCGCGTTCGCCTGGGTGCGGCCGTGCCGCGCAAGGATCACCGTCGCCACGCGCAGAGCCTAGCGACGATCCGGCCCCGCATCCTCCTAACCTGGACGGGTGATCGTCGACAACGCGCTGTACCGCAACGGGCTCCGGGTCGACTGCGGCACCAACGTCACCGACCTCGCGGGGGTGCGTGCGCGCGCTTCCGACGCCGCGGACTTCGTCTGGGTGGGCCTGCACGAGCCGACCCCGACCGAGATGCACACCGTCGCGGAGCTCTACGACCTGCACCCGCTCGCCGTCGAGGACGCGCTGATGGCGCACCAGCGGCCCAAGCTGGAGCGGTACGCCGACTCGCTGTTCCTCAGCCTCAAGACGCTCTGGTACGTCGACGAGGAGGACGCCGTCGAGACCGGCGAGATCAACATCTTCGTCGGCGACGACTTCGTGGTCACCGTCCGGCACGGGGCCGGCGGCAGCCTGCACGACGCCCGGATGGAGCTCGAGGGCATGCAGAAGGTCCTCGCCCACGGCCCGTCCGCGGTCGTCTACGCGGTCTGCGACCAGGTGGTCGACCGGTACCAGGACGTCGCCGAGTCGCTGGTCGAGGACGTGGACGAGGTCGAGGCGTCGGTCTTCAACACCGAGCGGACCAACGACTCCGAGCGGATCTACGTCCTCAAGCGCGAGCTCGCCGAGATGCGCCGCGCGGTCCAGCCGCTGCGCGACCCCGTCAACCGGTTCGCCGCCGGGGCGGTCCGCGGAATCGACTCCGAGGCGGCGCCGTACTTCCGCGACGTGGCCGACCACCTCGCGCGCGTCGCCGAGATCCTCGACGGACTCGACTCGCTGCTCGCGGACGCCTTCCAGGCCCACCTGGCGCAGATCAGCATCCAGCAGAACGACGACATGCGGAAGATCTCAGCGGCGGTCGGCCTGGTCGCCGCTCCGACGCTGGTGGCCGGCATCTACGGGATGAACTTCGTGCACATGCCCGAGCTCGGCTGGGTGATCGGCTACCCGCTCTCGCTCGCGCTGATGGCCGGCAGCTCGCTGGCGATCTGGATCGTGGCGCGGCGGTCCGGCTGGCTGTAGGCGGATCTCGGTTTCGAGGCGGGCCTTGACGGCCCGCACCTCAACCAGCGGGGGCTGGGTGGACGCAGAACTCGTGCCCGTCCGGGTCGGCGAGCACGACCCATCCGACGTCCCCTTGGCCGATGTCGGCGCGGCGTGCGCCGAGGGCGAGGAGAGCGTCCACCGTGGCGACCAGGTCTGCGCCGTCGGCCGGGACCAGGTCAAGGTGCCAGCGCTCCTTGCCGGTCCGCGCGCGGTACGGCGGCCCGCCCCAGGTGATCTTCGGGCCGCCGGTGGGCGCCTGGACGGCCGTCTCCTCGTCCTGGTCCCAGACCAGCGGCCAGCCCAGCGCCCGGCTCCAGAACCGGCCGACCGCGGGCGAGCCGTCGCCGGAGAGGGCACCGATCAGGCCGCAGCCCTCGAGGAACCGGTTGCCTGGTTCGATGACGCAGAGCTCGTTGCCCTCCGGATCGGCAAGCACGACGTGCAGGGCGTCGGGCCCCTGACCGACGTCGTGGTGCCGTCCGCCCAGGTCCAGCGCACGCTCGACGCGCTGCCGCTGGTCCGCCGGCGAGGTGCTGGTCAGGTCGAAGTGGTACTGGTTCGGGCCGGACTTCGGCCCGGCGGCTGCCGCGAACCGCATCCGGAAGCCGGGCTCGCCGGCGGGAAGGACCGCCGGGAGCCCGGAGGGATCGTCGACGACCGTGCCGTCGAGCAGCCCGGCCCAGAAGGCCGCCAACCGCGCGGGGTCTTCCGCGTCGACCGTCAGCGCGACGAGGCGAGCGGGTCCCGGGACGGTCATGCGGAGGTCCTCCCTCAGGTCGCGGTCATCACCCCGGAGGCCAGCAGGGCCAGCACGACCAGGCCCAGGCCGATCCGGTACGGCACGAACTTGCCGATGCTGTGGTGGGCGACGAACTTGAGCAGCCAGGCGATGGAGGCGTACGCGACCACGAAGCTCACGGCGGTGCCCACGAGCGTAGGCCCGACGCCGACGCCGTGCACGTCCTTGAGCTCGTAGAGCCCGGCCGCGGTGAGCGACGGGATGCCGAGGAAGAAGGCCATCCGGGTCGCGGCGACGCGGTCGAGGCCGCGGAGCAGGCCGGCCGAGATGGTGGCGCCCGAGCGCGAGACGCCCGGGATCAGCGCGATGCACTGCCACAGGCCCATCACGACGGCGTCGCGCATGGTCAGCTGCTGCTCGGGGCGCTCCCGGGTGCCCTTGCGCTCGGCGTACAGCATCACGAAGCTCCACAGGATCAGGGCGATGCCGACCACCCACAGCGAACGCAGCGGGCCGGTGATGAAGTCCTTCAGCGCGAACCCGACGATGCCGATCGGCACCGAGCCGACGATGATGTACCAGCCCATCCGGTGGTCGAAGGTGCCGCGGACCTCGGGCTTGACCAGGCCGGTCAACCAGGCGACCGCGATCCGCCAGATGTCGCGGAAGAAGTAGAGCAGCACCGCCGCGATGGCGCCCATCTGGATCACCGCGGTGAACGCGGTCACGGCCGGGTCGTCGATCTGCAGGCCGAGGAGCTTCTCAGCGATCGTGAGGTGTCCCGTGCTCGAGATCGGCAGGAACTCGGTCAGGCCTTCGACGATGCCCAGGATGATGGCGTCCAGGTAGGTCACGGGCGAGCAGCCTACGCGGGTCGACCTGAACGATTCCTGTCAGCGTCCGTGCGGCGAGCCGACTCCGATCGCCGGGTCCCGCTGACTACCCTTGCCGCCATGCAGCAGCGGTACCTCGGAAACAGCGGCCTGAAGGTCTCCCGGCTGGGCCTGGGCACGATGACCTGGGGCCGCGACACCGACGAGCACGAGGCCCGCGACCAGCTGACCTCGTTCGTCTCCGCGGGCGGCACCCTGATCGACACCGCCGCCGGCTACGGGTACGGCGACTCCGAGCGCGTGATCGGGTCGCTGCTCGGGGACGTGGTCCCCCGCGACGACATCGTCCTGGCGACCAAGGCCGGGATCGGCAGCCGTCGTCGCGAGCGGGTCACGAACGCCTCCCGCGGATTCCTCGTCGCCGAGCTGGACGCGTCGCTCAAGCGGCTCGGCGTGGACCACGTCGACCTGTGGCAGGTGCACACCTGGGTCGACGACGCCCCGCTGGAGGAGACGCTGACCGCCCTCGACTACGCCGTGAGCAGCGGGCGGGCGTCGTACGTGGGGATCTCGAACTACACCGGCTGGCAGAGCGCGCAGGCCGCCACCTGGCAGCGGGCCGTCCCGGGCCGCGCCGTGATCTCCTCCAACCAGGTCGAGTACTCGCTGCTCGCCCGTGGGGTCGAGGCCGAGGTGCTCCCGGCCGCGCAGGCGCTGGGCCTGGGCGTGCTGCCGTGGTCGCCGCTCGGCCGCGGCGTCCTCACCGGCAAGTACCGGATGGGCACGCCCGCGGACTCGCGGGCGGCCTCGCCGCACTTCTCCACCTTCGTCGGCAAGCACCTCAACGCCCGCTCGCAGCGGATCGTGGAGGCCGTCGCGCGCGCCGGCGAGGGTCTGGGCATGTCACCCTTGGAAGTGGCACTGGCCTGGGTGCGCGACCGGCCCGGGGTGACCGCACCGATCATCGGTGCGCGGACCGCCGAGCAGCTCAAGGCCTCGCTGGTGGTCGAGGAGTGCGAGCTTCCTGCAGAGATCGTCCAGGCGCTGGACGACGTATCCGGAGCGGAGAGCGAGGCGGTGTGACGTCGGCGAAGCAGCGGAAGCTGGAGACCAGGCCACGACGGGCGCTACGACCCGGTGTCGAGTACGAGTTCGACCAGATGGTGATCGCCCGGGACCACTCCCGCAGCTTCGTCACGCAGCTGCTCGTGGAGCGTGCCGAGAACGGCGGCTGGGAGCTCGACCGCGTCCGCATCGGCACTGACGGCGTACGCCGCGTGGTGCTGCGCCGCAAGATCATCCGGCAGCCGCAGCCGCTGTTCTGGTACGCGAGCTAGAGACCGCCCGAGCTCTGCTCAGAGGTTCCCGAGGAACCGGTCGAAGACCCGCGCCCCGAACTGCAGGGAGTCCACCGGCACCCGCTCGTCGACGCCGTGGAAGAGCGCCGTGAAGTCGAGGTCCTCGGGCAGCCGCAGCGGGGCGAACCCGAAGCTCTTCATCCCCAGGTCGGTCCAGTACTTCGCGTCGGTGCCCCCGCTCATCAGGTACGGCGCCACCACCGCGTCGGGGTCCTCGGCGAGCAGGGACGCCGTCATCGCCCGCGCGACGTCGCCGTCGAAGGTCGTCTCGGTGGCCCTCATGCTCACCTCCCGGGTGATCTCGATGTCCGGGCCCGCCAGTGCCGCCAGGGTGTCCCAGAACTCGTCCCCGTAGCCGGGAAGGAAGCGCCCGTCGATCCGCGCGGTGGCGTCGCCTGGGACGACGTTCACCTTGTAGCCGGCCTCGAGCATGGTCGGGTTCGTGGTGTTGCGGATGACCGCGCCGAGCATCCGGGCCGCGGGTCCGAACTCCTCGACCAGCGCCTCGGCGTTCTCCGGGGTCGCCTCGGTCCCGGCGAGCTCGGCGACCGCGGCGAGGAGCACCTCCATCGTCGGGGTGAGCTGGACCGGCCAGGTGTGCTGGCCGATCCGGGCGACCGCGYCGGCCAGCCGGGTGACGGCGTTGTCGGGGTGCCGCATCGAGCCGTGGCCGGCCGAGCCGCGGGCGGTGAGGCGGGTCCAGGCCATCCCCTTCTCGGCTGCCTGGATCAGGTACAGCCGGCGACCGCGGACCGTCGTGCTGAAGCCGCCGACCTCGCCGACGGCGACCGTGCAGTCGTCGAGCAGGTCGCGGTGCTCGCGGGCGAGGAACCCGGCTCCCTTGGCGCCCCCGGCCTCCTCGTCGGCGGTGAAGCAGAGCACCAGCGGCCGGTCCGGGACCGCGCCGGCCTTCGCCCGCGCCCGGACCACGGAGAGCAGCATCGCGTCGAAGTCCTTCATATCGACCGCGCCGCGCCCCCACACGCAGGGCCCACTGGTTCCTGGGCCGTCGGCGACCTCACCGGCGAACGGCGGCACCTGCCAGTCCTCGGCCGCGGCGGGCACGACGTCCAGGTGCCCGTGCAGCAGGACCGGGTCGCCGGTACTCCCGCCCCAGCGGCCGATCAGCGAGGTCCGACCCTGCTCGGACTCGAACGCCTCGACCCGGATGCCGACCTCGTCGAGCAGCGCGGCGACGTGCTCGGCCGCCTTGCGCTCCCCCGGTCCGGGCTGGTCGCCGTAGTTGCTGGTGTCGATCGCGATCAGGTCGCTGCAGATCTCGACGACCTCACCTGCCGGGTCGTACGCCGGTCCTCCCGCGCTCGCGCTCATGCCCACATCCTGCCCCAGGCAGGCGGAGGAAACCCGCCGACGAGCGACCTGCCCGCAGGGGCGGCCCCCCGATTCGAAACCCGGCCGGTGCTTTGCTATGGTTACGCCCGCTCGTCCGAGTGGCGGAATGGCAGACGCGCTAGCTTGAGGTGCTAGTGTCCTTCAACGGACGTGGGGGTTCAAGTCCCCCCTCGGACACCACGAGTTCTTCGGAAAACCCCAGGTCAGCGGCCTGGGGTTCTTTCGTTTTCGAAAGAACCGGGGTCCGTGATCACACAGTGATCACAAGGAATCGGCGGAGCCTTCGATCAGGGTGTCGAAACGGTCCGCCGCCGCTCGTCCCATTGATGCGTTGACGTGCTGGTACACCGTGAGCGTGATCATCGGGGTCGAGTGCCCCAGGAGTTCACTGACGACCTTCACCGGCTCGCCGTCGGCCAGCAGGATGGATCCGAAGGTGTGCCGGAGGTCGTGGAGCCGGATCGGCTTCAACCCGGTGGGCAGCTTCCGCATCCTCCGGAGCCACTCCCGAGAGAACCGCTCCGGATGGTGTGGCCCGTTCATCGTGGGATCCCGCAGGATCGGCGCATCGGCCACCGTGGCCGACAGATCGAACGTCGTGGCCAGGGCCGACTTGTGCCGCCGCAGGTCCGCGACCAGGGACGCACCGATCGGAACGACCCGTGAGTGCCCTGTCTTCGGGAGCCGGGTCACGATCTGCTCGCCCTCACCGAACGTCTTGACCACACCCACGGAGCGCCGGATCGCGATCTGCCCACGTTCGAGGTCGATGTCGCCCCAGCGCAGGCCCAGAGCCTCACCCCGTCGCATGCCGGTACGGGCCAGCAGCGACCACGCCAGCAGCAGCGGATCCTGTTCAGCTCGCGACCAGTCCAGGAACCGGGTCAGCTCGTCGGCGGTCCAGGCGTTCATCTCCGGTGCCTTCGCTGCCCTGGCCGACGGCGGGTTCGCTGCCTTCGACCTGGCCGGGTTGGTCGGGATCTTCCCGTCCTCCACCGCAGCTTCCAGCGCCGAGCCGAGGATCGTGCCGCAGTAGCGCGTCGTCCTGGCCGACAGAGGCCCGTTGCCTCCGGGGCTGCCCTCAGCTTCGAGGATCCGGAACCATGCCGCCAACGTCGAGGGCTTGATCGCCGTCAGCCGCATCTGCCCCAGGTGAGGCTTGATGTGGAGCCGGACGTTCTTCCGGTAGGACGCCAGGGTCGAGGGCTCGCGCTGGATGCCATCGAGCCACTGATCAAGCCACGCGCCGAGGACCATCTTCGAGGGCTCGATGATGCCGCCCTCACCGGCCTTGACCGTGAACTCCTGCCGGGCCTTGTTCGCGGCCTTCGCGTTCGGGAACCCGCGCTTGACCTTCTGGACTCGGTTGTCGTTCACGTCGCGGTAGCTCGCGACGAACATCCACAGGGTGCCCTGGCTCGTCTCGTACGAGCGCACGGACCCGTCGCCCGGCTTCCGCCGTTGCTTGGCCTTGGGCGCTGATCGAGCTGGTGGCGATGTGCCTTGGTCGGTCATCTCTTTCTCCGTTCCCCGGACTGCCCCTGTGGCGTGCCGGTGGTCTCTGTGGTGGTCGGCCATCGCCTGCCGCGACGGCCATGCGGAACTTCCTCCGGGCCGCGCTCAGCGCGGATGTCATCGAGCCGTGCTCTGAACGTGGACACAGCCATCCCGAGGCGGCGTGCCGCGTCGTCCTGTGTTGTCCCGGCGGCGAGCGACGCGTTCCAGACCGCGACCAGCTCGTCATCGGTTGCCCGGAGCCGCTTGAGCCGAGGCAGGACCACAGCGCCGACCAGACGGGCTCGGTCCTCAGCGTTGACGGGATCGCCGTAGCGGCCCCCTCGATACACCTTCACGAACGCGGTGCACCTCGCAACGACATCGCGAGCGAGCGGCGCGATGTCGATCTCGGGAGGGATCCCGTCGTCGGCGTGAAGGTCGATCAGCAAAGGCTCGGTGTCAGGCCCGCGATACTCGGCGGTCGCCGTCACCACGACGTTGTCGATCCGGAACTCGGCCCAGAGAACCGGCGGCAGTCCGCCGACGATCTCCCCAGCTTCGTTCCTGATCGAGACCGGCATGGTGAGTGCGTCGTATCCGATCTTGAGTTTCGCCATGACCCTCCCTCGTTGTTATTCACCGGAGATTACCTTGTGGTGCGGTGAATAACAACGACGATTGTCGTCATGGAGACACAGACACCTGCTAAGCGAACCGAGCGGCCAGCGATCACGACCCCCGCCGACCTGGCCGGTCAGCAGACCACTCGGGTCTGGCACGACGCATTGCCGAACGCGGCTGGTCTGTTCGATCCCCCGCTGATGAAGGGCCCCGCGTACAGGGCTGCCGCTGCTGGCGATCTCCCGGTGATCAAGGTGGGCGGTCGCTATTACTGCGTTGTCGCTGACCTGTTCGCCATGCTCGGGATCGAGGCCCCAGCATGAAGCCGCTCACCATGCCGGTCCCGGTCAGTGCCCGGATCCTCGGGATCAGCGAGCGGTCGTTCCGGCGGCAGGCCGAGCCTGGTGGCGACTTGGCGGACGTTGTCCTGCGGATCGGTGGCAGGGTCGTGGTGAAGGTCGCCGCGTTCGAAGCTCTGCTGGGTGCCGAGATCCCCGAGGTTGTGATCACGGGTGTGATCACGGACCCCGAACAGGGCTCAGAACCCGCCCGGCTAGGCGTGATCAGCAGCCGTCCGGCGGGTGACCCTGAGTCCCCCGTCACCGGATCTGGTGCGGCATGACCGCGTTCGACCGGGTGCTCGTCGCGCTCGACCAAGCTGGCGCTCGGACATGGGGCTCCGGCGGCAAGATCCGCGCCCAGTGTCCCGGACACCAGGAACTCGGGCAGCGCACCCAGCTCTCGCTCATGGTCGATCGGAAGGACGATCGAGCCGGGCTGCACTGCTTCGCCGGATGCCGAGCCGAGGACGTGCTGGCCGCTCTCGGGCTACGACTGGCTGACCTGTACGACCAGCCCCTCGATCCGTCGGTGCCGTACGTGCCGCGCCGGGAGCCGTCGCCGTGGGACCAGCTCGGAGACATCGAGCACTTCTGCGACCGGATCCTCCAGCACCAGGCCGACTGTGCGACGTGCGCCGCTGGCGGGCACTGCGACCCGCGTCCGGCGTCACCGAACGAGACCGAGATCCGCGCCGAGGTCTCTCGTCGCCTGGCCGGTGATGCCCGATGAGGACCAGGGCGATGAGCTGGCACCCGGCAGTCTTGGCCGACGCTGCGACCGACGCCGGGCCGGAGAACGTCAAGAACCTCGCCGCCATCGGCTGCTCGCTCGGAGTGTGGGCGATGTGCGGGGATCCCGATGGGTCGAACATCCGGCGCGGTTACCTCCGTGTCGCCGCCGACTGCGGGATCTCGCCCGAGATGGCCCGGCGCGTTCTCCGCTGGCTCGTCACACGTGGATGGCTGCACGAGGACAAGGCCGCGAAGTGGTCAGAGAACGGCGAGAAGTCAGCTCGGGAGTTCCACCTCGCGTGGCCCAACACGACCTGCCGGACCGGCTCGTGCGCTTCCGATTTGACCCAGAAAAGTTGTCCACACGGAGACGAGTTCGACCCCGATCCACACGAAACCAACTTTTCGAGCATCGAAAGTTACCCCCACGGCGAGGCGGATTCCGGCTCGATTCGCGCACAAATCCCGGTCGAAAGTTACCCCCACGACCAGGCGGATTGCGACCAGGAAGTTGTCCACACGGACCCGCCGGTGTGGACAACCAAAGACAAGAACATCCTCACGCCGCCCGCCGAGTCCTTCGACCTCACCGCTGGTGCGACTACAGATCAAGGCGATGGCCAGAACGAAGGTGATGGGGTCTCTGCCTCAACTACAGACCGCGCACGCGAGGACAACAGCCCGCCGACCTTGGTCTGGCCGTCCATCACGGTGCTGCGGCCCGTACTGCCCGAGCAGACCTACACCGACGCCGACCGACTCGGCCACACCTGCCTCCGGACCGACGCCCCACCAGCTCCCCCAGAGCCGACGGTCCCGTCCCCACTGGTCGCCGCGCTCGACGCCGTCCTCGACCAAGCCAACGCCGACCACCTGGCAGGCACTGGATGAYCCAACGACATTCGCCGGTATTCCGCCAAGAAACCTCACCCGCAGGAGTCCAACCATGACGAACCGCCCGCTGTCGCCCAAGGCGCTGCTGTTCTGCGGCGCTGTCGCGTCCGGCCACCCGATCGGATCGGCTGCTCTGCTCGTCGGCTACAGCTCGACGGACTACGCGGCCCAGCTGATGCGCGACCCCAGAGTGAAGGCTCAGATCGCCGCCGAGCGTGAGGTGATCCTGGACCGGCTTCGGGACAAGGTCACTGGTGTCGCGAGCCTGGCGCTGGAAGTCATCGATGAGAACCTCCGAGCTGCCCGCGAACCCGGCTACGCGATCGATGCCGCCAGGACTGTCGGGATCGCGTCGTTGATGCGTGCTGGTGTCGATGCTGGCCCGTCGCACGACCCGGAGGTGTGGCACCGGACCCTCGCCGCACTGCTGCTGGCGCTGGAGGCGTTCCCGGAGGCCCGTGCCGCTGTCGCTGCCGCCCTCGACTCTGGCGACCTGGAGCTAGTCGGATGAAGTCCTCAGACCTGGCCGTCGCCTTGGACCGGCCTCTGCTGATGCGCCGGATGGGTCTCGAACCTGATCCGTGGCAGATCGACTTCCTGCGCTCGACCTCGAAGCGTCTCGCGCTGTTGAAGGCCAGGCAGGTCGGCGGCACCTCGGTCCTGGTGGCCCGTGGCCTGCACCGGGCCGCGTTCTTCGAGGGCTCCACCATCGGAGTCCTGTCGCCGTCGTTGCGGCAGTCGTGCCGGTTGCTGCGCCGGATCCGCCGAGCTGTCGCGCACGTCCCGCACATCGAGGCGACCAACTCCGCTGTCGAGACGCTGACGTTGTCGAACGGGTCCGAGCTGTTCGCATGGCCAGGTCAACAGCCCGACCTGATCCGAGGCGACTCGATCGACCTGCTGCTCGCTGACGAGTCGGCCTGGATCAGTGACGCTGCGTTCCAGACCGTCCTGCCGATGCTGGCCGTCACGAACGGCGACGCGGTCCTCGCGTCTTCGCCGGGAGGTCCGACGGGCCTGATGTTCGAGGCCTGGCACGACACCGAAGGCGAATGGGATCGGGTCGTTGTGAAGGCCTCCGACTGCCCGAGGTACTCCCCCGAGGCGCTCGCCGGGATGCGCCGATCGCTCGGTGAGTCCGGGTACGCCCAGGAGTTCGAGTGCGAGTGGCGCGAGGGCAACGACGCCGTGTTCACCAGCCGCGAGATCGCGGAAATGCTCGGCCTCACCTTCGACCCTGACCAGCTGCCCGGTGAATCCGAGCTGCCCGATGACCAACCTGCGGATCTCCCGACCCAGGTTGTCCTGCCCGACCTCTCCGACCTGATTGCGAGCTACGAATGACCATCTGGACCATCGGCGTTGACCCTGCCTCACGCCGCGATCGATACGCCGTCTCCGTGATCCGTAAGGACTCCGCCGACCACGCCGAGGTGATCAAGGCGACCTGGGTGCGCGGGGTCGAGTCCGACCACATCACCAGAACGGTCTGCGACCTTGTCGCTGCCCTGGACAAGCAGATCCCATCCGGTGATCGCATCGCCGTCGCGGTTGACCGTGGTGGCCTTGGTCTCGGCCCTGCCGAGGCGATCCAGAAGCGTCTCCGGGCCGAGCACCGCGACGGCGCTCTGAAGCGCAGGCCTGGGTTCCGTGCCGTGGCCATCGTCGCGGGCGACCGTTCACGGCCCGATGAGGACCGACGTCAGCGCGACTTCTGGTCTGTCGGGCGTGACCTGCTCACCGAGCGCAGCATCACGGCGATGAGGACTCAGGCTCTCGGCCTTCGCGAAGCCACCGGCAACGGCGCTGCGGTGTTCCAGGAGGAGCTGACCGCCCTGGTGAACAAGCGGATGCCGTCCGGGCGGACTCGTGTCGATCACAAGGCTGGCGCGAACGACGACGTGCTGATGTCGTGCCACCTGGCGTACTGGCTGGCCCAGGAGATCCGGCAAGGCGGGTACGTCGAGACCTCGCTCCACCTGCTCCGAACCCACATCGGTGGCGGCACCGGTCCGTCCCGGAGCACACCGGACCTTCCCATCGGTGCCCCGGCCAGCAGCTCGTCGGCGTCGGCGTCGGTGGCCGGTCGCATGAGCCCTGAGCAACTCAAGCGTCTCGACGCTCAGCGGGAGTCCAAGCCAGCCACTCACTACCAAGGTCACCGGAAGCCCGGATGGGGCCGGGAAGACCTGAGGTGAAATCTCATGTCCCCCCTCAGCGGGCTGGATCCCCGCGTAAATCGGGTCCGATCCGGCTGTTTCAAGCCCCCGTGATCACAACGGCGATCACAACACGTCCGATCAACCCACCCTCAAGCAAGGAATCCACATGAGCACGATCACCCCCGAGCACGCCGCGATCCTGCGGGACCAGACCACGTTCGAGTACCCGGCTCTGATCACCGGCGCTGATAGCGCGGAGTTGGTCGATGGCACCGATCTCGCCCTCGCCAGCGCGATCCAGAATGTCCTGGACGGATGCTGCCGAGCCGAGCAGCCCGAAGTCCTCCAGCACGTCGCGGAGCACCTGGTTCGCGCTGCTGGCCTCGCCGCCGCCCGCGAGCTGATCGAGGACATGAAGGGCTGGGGCGAATGACCGCTGACTGGAGCATTCCTCCGCCGGACCTAACGCCCCCGCCGAGCGCAGAGAACCCGTTGTGCGACAACGACTGCCACGTGCTGTTCGAGCCTGTCGCTGACGGGCTCGCGGCGATGCTCGCCCACTACCAGCGCGGAGGTGTCTCGCGGACTGTCGCGCTCGGAGAGCTGGAGATCCACCTCCGCGACTTCCTGGACGGGTTCCGCGATGCCTGAGTACGACGAGCACGGTCTCCGTGTCCGGGCCGTTTCCCGACTCCCTGAGTCGATAGACGAATGGGTCGATTCGTTCCAACGTCATGCCGTGCCCCGGCACGTGAAGTTCGCCATGTGGGTCACATCGAAACGACGGGTTCGTGCCGGTCGAGGGTACGAGTTCCCGATGCGCCCCGAGACCGTCGCGAAGCACATGGATCTGTCTCCGGCGCTGACTCACAAGATGCTTCAGAAGCTGCGCCTCCACGGGTTTCTGGTGCTGCTGTCTGGCCCTCTTCGCCCGGTGTCGGAGGCTGCAACTCCGATCTGGCAGTTGTCGATGCCGATCGACTATGAGCCTGCGTGGACCCGTGAGACCCCGTTGAACAGGAACGGTCGTCCACGTCAGCCGCTGGTCGAGACGACGACCACGACGACCACGACGACGACCCGGACCGTCGAGATCTACCGGGACAACCCGAAGCGCGTCGAGCTAGTCGCCCGGATGCGCCGCGCCACCACCCCAACGAGAGAGGACTGACCGATGACCCGAGACCGTTCCCACCTGGAGCTCTTCAATGCCCGTCAGAAGCAACGTGAGCAGCTGACCACGAAGATGGCGGGCCACAGGTCCGACCTTGTTCGCCGTGACGCCTTGGACCTGCGCCAGTCCTGTGCTGCGTTCGTCGCGGTGTTTACCGAGGCCACGCTCGTCGGGGAAGCAACGCCGTCGGAGACTCAGGCGACTCAGAGCCTGGCGCGGGCTCTCGCGGTCACCGAGTCCGACCCGCTCGCGCCGGAGTCGATCACCAGGGTCGAGGCCGCTGCGAAGGTCGCCCTCGGGATGGCCCGCCGATGAGCCGCCGAACCAAGTCAGCCACCACGATCATCGAGGAGACCACAGTGACCGAGACCGTCACCGAGACGACCCATGAGGCTCGGGCGCTGCTCGCCACCGAGCCGACCTTGCTCGACGCTCTGGACCGCGCCGAGGTTCTCGGGTGGGTTGCACCGGACCTGGCCGACGTACCCGCGTACCGGCGGCTGGCTGTGCTGGACGAGCTGCTCTCCACGTTCCACGCCGCCCGCGAGGGTGGCCCTTGCTGGTGCTGTGGGTGCGCGGTCCCGAGGTTCGGACGAGAGCCACGGTCCGCGCTCTCCACGAGCGAGATCCCCGGCTGGACCACCGCCAAGGTCAACGGGGACACCCGAACCGTCTGCGCCTGGTGTTCCTCCGCGATCAGCGAGCGCGGGACCGCGTACCTCCGCGTCCTCGCGTTCCGTGCCGCCGCCGGTGTCGTGTCGCTGCTGGAGAACGTCGAGGAGGCCGAGCTGATCCCGGTGACCCCGTTCTGGTTCGAGCTGACCGAGGACCAGCAGCGCGGGCACCTTTCGACGCCGTGGCCGTGGCGGCACATCGACGTAGCGCGAGCTCGGAAGCACGCCCGGACAGTGATCGACTCTCCGCGCCAGTACGCCCGCACTGATGGGCAGGCAGCTCAGGTCTCGATCCCCGGTCTCCGCCCGGTCCCGTGGGAACCGCACGAGGTGGCTTGCCGGTCCGATGATGCACCGAAAGCCGTGACGGTGGCCAGCAACACCGCCCGTCGGCTGGCAGAGCAGAACGCCGCCTGGAGGGCTCAGCGGGCCGAGGAGCGGGCGAAGGTCCGGAGGAAGGAAGCCGAGCGCCTGGAGGCGTTCCGGAAGCGCGATCAGGAGTGGGCCGACCTGGCCGACGACCCTGTGGCGCTGGAGGCGTCCAAGCAGAAGTGGGCGTTCCACCTGGAGCGCGAGGAACGCCGATACAAGGTGCTGGGCCGCTGATGTCCGCGATCATCACCCAGCAGCTCGGTGCCGCCCGGCTGATCGTGAGGGTGCTGGAGGCTGCTCGCCGTTGCGAGGAAGCCGAAGCCGTCCTGGACGTGCCGAGGTGGGAGGCGGCTGCGGGTGACCTGCTCGGGCTGCTGCACGTCGTGGCCCACGGCTACGAACCGGGAGGTGTCCGGGAACGAGCTGCCCGGCGGCTGGAACTCGACCGGTTCGAGCGGGCGCTGCACGCGGGACGGCTAGGCCCACGGTTCGGTGTGCTCACCGACGCTGACCGCTGAACCCACGATCACCGTCCGGTCCCGACACCTAGCGCGGCGACGGGACCGGACGGGTTACGTACCGTATGGGCGTCACGAACCCTTGCCGCCGTTCTTCTCCGGTCTGTTCTCAACAGCGATGAGCTTGCGCATCGAGGTCATCGGTCCCTTCCGAGGGAACCCGGACACGACCTTGTCCATCGCCTGATCGTTCGCGATGACCACCGTCCCCGGATCCGCCCCGAGGTGGTGCATCCTCGCGACCTGCCAGAGCGCCGCGATCTGATCGATCACGAGCTGGGTGAAGAACACGACCTGGTGAGGGTTGATCCACTGGGTCGTCTCGAACCACTTGTCGGCGTCCTTCGTACCGTATGCGCCCCGTTCGATGAAGATCACCGAAGTCCCGTCAGCCCCCAGTATCGGCTCGCTGCCCTCAGCGGCAAGCGTCATCGAGACCTCGGTCCCGATGGCGGTCAGCCCGTGCTTGGTGGCGTTGTAGAGGTTCTTGTCGGCATGGAGCCGCTGGGCAACCATGCGCAGGAACCGGACGGCCTGGTCCCGCGCTTCGAGCCACTTCTCATCCGGGTCCGGGCGGCTGCCGCCGAAGAACACGAACGCCACGTCGTCGATCTGGTCCTGGGTCCACACCGGTCGAGCCAGTGCGTCCAGCTCGTCGCGGAACGCGCCGGGTCTCTGGAACGACGCTGCCTCCAGCCACGGGCACTGATAACCGTGGCGGTGGGCTAGGAACAGGCGGACCAGGGTCTCCCCGGCGTGATGGAACAGGTTCTGCGACTCGGTCATGATGTACGCGGTCTTGGCCCGTTCCTCTTCAGCAAGATCACGCGGACTGTCGCCTGGTCGTCGCTGCTGGAGCCGGAGTTCGCCCCACTCCAGATCGGTCGTGAGTTCCCCAAGTTGTTCGGCCTTGGTCGCCCGGAGCGCGAGCAGGATGAGGCGATCCTGGAGGACATCCATCGGAGGCTGCGAGTAGTAGAACTCGTTCATCCGGGCGATGTAGTCGAACGGCTCGGGCTCGTCAGTCACCCGCCCAGCCTGGCAGACCCGTGATCACAGCCGTGATCACAAGCGTGATCACACCGCCAGATACTCTGGTGTCCGTGGTGACCGCCAATGACCCGGTCCCCGCGTAAAGCTGACCGTGGGGAACCTGAAACGCCCACCCTGGCCGTCGTTACAACGGTCAACGTGGGCGTTCAAGTCCCCCCTCGGACACCACGAAAAGGCCCCTGAACTGCAGGAATGCAGAGCAGGGGCCTTTCGCTTCGGTCGCTCCCGTGCTCGTCGCCGAGGTTCGGCCAGGTTCGACTTCCGAGGGAAAACCGAGCCCGCTGCCGTGCCCGCGTGGTTGAATCCCGCGCCGGGCCGAACCGGCCCTTCCTCGCCGCAGACAGGGACACCGATGAGCGCCAACTGCGACCGCGCAGCCGAACGGATCACCGACGCCCTCGGCTTCGACTGCCACGGCGCGCACGCCGTGGTCACGATCCGCGACCCGTTCGACCTCGCGAGCTGGACGCAGCCGGTCCTCGAGCTGCTCATCGTCGTCGGCGCCGTGCTGGCCCTGCTGCACGCGATCCGCCGCCACCGCGACGGCGACCCGACCAACCTCGCGCTCTGGTTCGGGTCGCTGGTGTACCTGTTCCTCGTCGAGCCGCTGCTCTACTTCCCGGAGTGGTTCGGCATCAAGGACTACGTCGGCTTCAACTTCGCCCACAACGTCTTCACGGTGCAGTTCATGTACGACCGGCTGCCGCTCTACATCGTCGCGTTCTACCCGGCGATGTCCCAGCTGGCCTACGAGCTGGTCCGGAGGTTCGGCGTCTTCGTGCGCCGCGGCGCTCTGGCCGGCGGTGTCTGCGTGGCCTTCGTCTACCAGGTCTTCTACGAGATCTTCGACCAGCTCGGGCCGCAGCTGCGCTGGTGGGCCTGGAACCTCGACAACCCCGACAACCACCCGTTGTTCGCGTCCGTCCCGATGAACAGCATCTGGATCTTCGCCTCGGTGACGTTCGGCGTGATGACGTTCCTGCTCCACCGGCTGGTCGGGGCGCCCACCGGCCGGGGCGCTGCGCCGCGCGGCCGGTCGCTGGTCTGGCGCGTGGTGGTGGTCGGCCTCGGTTCCGCCGTCGCGATGCCGGTCTTCGCCGCGACCACCGCGGTGTTCGGGCGCGAGCACGCCAACGTCAGCGCCAAGGCGGTCGTGCTCACCGTCGAGATCGTCGCGCTCTGGGTCGCCGGTACGGCGCTGCTCTGGCGGGAGTGGCGCGCCGGCCGGCCCTCGTCGGGCGCGCACGAGCCGCGGACGCCGTTCAGCTGGTTCCCGCTCGCCTACCTGGTCGTGCTCGGCGTCCTCTGGGTCGGCTCGCTCCCCGCGTTCCTCGACGCCGTCGACGGACGGACGGACGACGGGACCATGACCGGGAACCTGCCCTACGTGCTGGCCTGCTTCGTCGCCGCCACGCTGGTCCTGGTCGGTTCCCGCACCCTCACCGCGTCGCCGGCGACCGAGGACACCACCCCGTCGTCGCGCCCGGCAGGACCTGACAGAGGACCTTCGGCGCCAGCGCGGGACCTTCGGCCGTAGCGTGCCCCTGCGCCGAACGGTTCACTGAGATCGGGACGACGGGGATCGCAGCTGGCGGAAGAGCGGCGTCCGAGGACCCGAGACCTCGTTCATCGTTCGGCCCCAGCGGGCCCCCGTCGTCTCTTCGACGCGTCAGGGGCGCGGACCGACCTGGTTCGCCAGCTCCTCCGGCATCGGCTCGTAGTGCGCGAACGTCCGGGTGAACGTCCCGGCCCCCTTCGTGGCCGCACGCAGCTCGATCGCGTAGCGGACCAGCTCGCGCTGCGGCACGTGGGCGCGCACCAGGGTGCGGTCCTCGCCGACGTTCTCGTTCCCGAGCAGGCGGGCCCGCCGGGACGAGAGGTCGCTCATCGCCGCGCCGACGAGCTCGCTCGGCACGAGCACCCCGACCTCGTCGTACGGCTCCAGCATCGCCACGCTCGCAGCGGCCGCCGCCTCCCGCAGGGCGAGCGCACCCGCGCTCTGGAACGCCATGTCCGAGGAGTCGACGCTGTGCGACTTGCCGTCGGTCAGGGTGACCCGGAGGTCGACCACGGGGTAGCCGTTCCGGACGCCGCGCTCCATCTGGGCGCGCACCCCCTTCTCGACGCTGGTGATGAACTGGCGCGGGACGGCGCCGCCGACGACCTTGTCGACGAACTCGAAGCCGCTCCCCTCCGGCAACGGCTCCACCTCGATGTCGCAGATCGCGTACTGGCCGTGCCCGCCGGACTGCTTGACGTGCCGGCCGTGCCCCTTGGAGGTCCCGCCGAAGCACTCGCGCAGGCCGATCACGAGCTCGCGCTGCTCCACGGAGACGCCGTGCTTGCTGCGCAGCCGGTCCAGGACCACGTCGGCGTGCGCCTCCCCCATCACCCAGAGCACGAGCTGGCCGGTCTCGCCGTTGTTCTCCACCCGCAGGCTCGGGTCCTCCGCGGACAGCCGGCCGAGGGCCTGCACGAGCTTGTCCTCGTCCGAGCGCGAGGACGCCTCGATCGCCACCGGCAGCAGCGGATCGGGCATCGACCACGGCTTCAGCACGAGCGGCTTGTCGACCGCCGAGAGGGTGTCCCCGGTCTCGGCGCGGGACAGCCGGGCCACCGTCGCCAGGTCCCCCGCGATCACCCGCCCGGCGTGCACCTGCTGGTTGCCGAAGGGGTGCCCGAGCGCGCCGATCCGTTCGTCCTCGTCGTGGTCGACGTGGCCCGCCTCGGAGCCGAAGAACGCGGAGAAGTGCCCGGACACGTGCACCGGTGTGTCCGGGTCGAGGGTGCCGGAGAAGACCCGGACCAGACTGATCCGGCCCACGTAGGGGTCGCCGGCGGTCTTCACGACCTCGGCCACCAGCGGGCCCGCCGGGTCGCAGGCCACCGTGCCGGCCGGCGCGCCGTCCGGCGTGAAGACCTCCGGGGCCGCGTGCTCGAGCGGCGACGGGAACGCCCGGACGCAGAGGTCGAGCAGCTCGCCGAGGCCGGTGCCCGTCGTCGAGCAGACCGGGATCACCGGATGGAAGGTGGCGTGCGCGATCGCCGTCTCCAGGTCCTCGACCAGGGTCTTCTCGTCGACCGCCTCGCCGCCGAGGTAGCGGTCCATCAGGGTCTCGTCCTCGGACTCCTCGATCACCGCCTCGATGAGCTCTCCGCGGCGCGGGTCGTCGGTCCCGCCGGTGATCAGCCCGGTCAGCCCGGCGCCGTCGACGACGTACGCCGGCAGCACCTTGTCCCCGAACAGCGCCCGGGCCTGCGCGACGACGCCGTCCGGGTCGGCACGGGGGTGGTCGAGCTTGCTGACCACCACGGCACGGGGCATCCCGACCTGGGCGCACTCGCGCCACAGCTGCCGGGTGCCGTCGTCGACCTCCTCGTTGGCCGCGAGGACGAACAGGGCGCAGTCCGCGGCGCGCAGCCCGGCCCGCAGCTCACCGACGAAGTCGGCGTATCCGGGGGTGTCGATCAGGTTGACCTTCACCCCCTCGTGGACGAGCGGGGCGACGGCGAGCGAGACCGACCTGCCGTGGGCGCGCTCGGCGTCATCGGTGTCGCAGACCGTGGTGCCGTCGGCGGTGGTCCCCGGACGCAGGATCGCGCCGGTGCGGGCGAGGAGAGCCTCCACGAGGGTGGTCTTCCCCGAGTGGGTGGGCCCGACCAGGACGACGTTGCGGATCCGGTCGGGCCCGGGGGCCGCTAGGTCGTGCTCGGTCACCTCGCGTCTCTGCTTCTCGGCCATGGGACCACGAAACGCCTCAATCGGCCGCGAGGCAAGAGCCCGCCAGCGCGGTACTGTCACCGGAAGTCGCCGGGTGACGGGAGCCCGGGGCTCGACCACGACCTCAGGGGGTTGAGCGTGCCGGAGGAGTCCAGCGCCGACCCGTCGCTCAGCGTCAACCGCGACGTCTTCGCGGACGAGGACGACTACCGGGCGTTCTGCGAGGCGATCATCACCGTCGCCGACGTCGGCCTCCTCGTCCTGGACAAGCACGGCGAGTTCGTCCTCCTCAACCCGACGGTGCGCAAGCTCCTCAGCAGCGCCTTCCGGGACGGTCACGACGGCCGGGCCGGCCAGACCGGCGACCTCTACCAGGCCGACGGCGTCACCGAGGTCCCGCAGGAGATGCTGCCCTCGACCCGGGCCGCGCGCGGCGAGGAGTTCAACGACTACTTCCTGTGGATGGGGCGGGACCCCGAGCTGCGCCGGGCGCTGTCGATCTCGGCACGGCTGATGCGCGACAAGGACGGGGAGCCCAGCGGGGCGGTCCTGGTCACCCGCGACGTCACCGAGGTCACCCGGGCGGTCCGGGCCCGCGAGGACTTCCTGGCCACCATCTCCCACGAGCTCCGCACGCCGCTGACCTCCCTGCTCGGCTACCTCGAGCTGGCCGCGGAGGAGACTGCCGCCGGCCGCACCGACGCCGTCCAGGCGCACCTGACGATCGCACAGCGCAACGGCGGCCGCCTGCTGCGCCTGGTGGACGAGCTGCTCAACGCGGCGACGCTCACGTCGGGCCTCGAACTGGTCCGGAAGCCCGTGGACCTCCCCGGGCTGGTCAGCCGCTCGGTCGAGTCGATGATCCCGGCCGCCGGACATGCCGGGATCGACCTGTCCTACCTGCCCGAACCGGTACCGGTGCTGCGGCTCGACGAGGACCGCATGACCGAGGTGCTGGAGAACCTGCTCACCAACGCCATCAAGTTCACCCCGCGCGGCGGCTCCGTGGAGGTCATCTGCACGACCGAGGGACCTGACGCGGTCCTCACCGTCCGCGACACCGGCATCGGCTTCCCGGCCGGCGACGGCGCCGCGATCTTCGAACGGTTCTTCCGTGCTCCCGGGGTCCAGCAGCACGCGATCCCGGGCGTCGGGCTCGGGCTGCACATCGTCAAGGTGATCGTCGAGGCGCACGGCGGCCGGATCTCGGCCGGCCCCAACGCCGACGGCCCGGGCACCGCGGTCGTCGTACGGCTGCCGCTGGCGCGGCTCGGCGCCTGACCCGACTCAGTCGAGGAGCGCGTCGATCGCTGCGACGACGGTCGGGTCCTCGGGCTCGACGCCCGGGCTGAACCGCGCCGCCACGCCGCCCTCGGCGTCGACGAGGAACTTCTCGAAGTTCCAGGTGACGTCACCGGCGTCGCCCTTCTCGTTCGGCGTCCCGACCAGACTGCCGAAGATCTCGTGCCGGTCCTCGCCGTTGACGTCGATCTTCTCGGTCAGCGGGAAGGTCACCCCGTACGTCGCCGAGCAGAACTCCGCGATCTCCTCGCTGGTCCCCGGCTCCTGGCCGAGGAACTGGTTACACGGGAAGCCGATGACGGTGAACCGGTCACCGTAGGTCTCCTGGAGTCGCTCCAGGCCGGCGTACTGGGGCGTGAGGCCGCACCGGCTGGCCACGTTGACCAGGAGGGCGGGGCGGCCGCGGGTGAGGTCGCCGAGCGAGGACGGGGTGCCGTCGAGGCGGGCGATCTTGGCGTCGAGGATGCTCATGCACCGAGTCTAGGAACTGCGTCCCAGTCGGCGTACCCGGTTCGAGATGAGTACCTGCACGGATACCCGCGCCCGGTCCCGGGCCGCAGGCTGGTGCCATGCCCACCACACCAGCCCCGTCCAAGAACACCTCCGCCTTCTTCGCCCAGGCCGGCGTCTCCTTCGCGATCGCGCTCGCGGGCCTGCTCTTCGCGCTCCTCTACCTCCCGGTCGACCCGTGGATCCGTGCCTTCCTGGCGATGACCACGCTCTTCCTGGTCTCCTCCTCGTTCACCCTCGCCAAGGTGATCCGGGACGCCCAGGACGACCGGTACGTCGTCTCCCGGATCGACCAGGCCCGGTTCGACAAGCTGCTCGCCGACCACGACCTCACCAAGCACGTTTCCTGAGCACGTTTCCTGGGCACATCTCCTGGGCACGTCTCCTGACCGCTACACCCGGGGGCCGGGCGTCGCAAGGCTGTTCCGCCCGGCCCTCCCGGTCTACGGTCGCCCCATGACCGCCGTCGCCGAGGCGCCCGCCCCTCCGGACCCCGTCGCGCCGGCCCTGAGCCGGCGGCAGATCAACCTGGTCTTCGCGACGATCATGCTCGGGATGCTGCTGGCCGCGCTCGACCAGACGATCGTCTCGACCGCGCTCCCGACCATCGTGGGCGACCTGGGCGGAGCCCAGCACGTCTCCTGGGTGGTCACCGCCTACCTGCTCACCGACACGATCGCAACCGTGCTGGCCGGCAAGTTCGGCGACCTCTTCGGCCGCAAACTCGTCTTCCAGCTCGGCGCCGCGATCTTCGTCGGGGCGTCGCTGATGTGCGCGCTCGCCGGGTCGATGGGCTGGCTGGTCGCGTGGCGGGCGGTCCAGGGGGTCGGCGCCGGCGCGCTGATGGTGACCTCGACGGCGCTGATCGCCGACGTGATCCCGCTCCGCGAGCGCGGCAAGTACCAGGGCGCGCTCGGCGCGGTCTTCGGCGTCACGACGGTGATCGGGCCGCTGCTCGGCGGCCTGTTCACCGACCACCTGTCCTGGCACTGGTGCTTCCTGGTGAACATCCCGATCGGCATCATCGTGATCGCGGTCGCCGCCAGGACCATGCCCTCGGTCCGGGCGCGGTCGCGCCCGACGATCGACTACGCGGGCATCGCCGCCATCTCGGTGGTCGCGGGCGGACTGGTGCTGGCCACCAGCCTCGGCGGGACCGAGTACGACTGGAGCTCGCCGCTGATCATCGGCCTGTTCGCCGCGGCGATCCTGGCGATCCCGGTCTTCATCTACGCCGAGCAGCGCGCCGTCGAGCCGATGCTGCCGCTGCGGCTGTTCCGCAACCGGGTGTTCTCGATGTCCTCGATCATCTCGCTGGTCGTCGGGTTCGCGATGCTCGGCGCGATGACCTTCCTGCCGACGTACCTGCAGTACGTGCAGGGCGTCTCGGCGACGCAGTCGGGGCTGCGGATGCTGCCGATGGTCTTCGGCCTGCTCGTCGCGTCGATCGGAGCGGGGGTCGCGGTCTCCCGCACCGGGCGCTACAAGGTGTTCCCGATCGCGGGCTCGGCACTGATGACGCTCGGCCTGTGGCTGCTCTCCACGATGGACGCCGGCACCGGCTTCTGGGTGATCTCCGCCTTCATGCTGGTCCTCGGCGTCGGCATCGGGCTGTGCATGCAGGTGCTGACGATCATCGTGCAGAACACCGCCGAGTACCGCGACCTCGGCGTGGCCACCTCCGGCGTCACCTTCTTCCGCGCCCTCGGGTCCTCGTTCGGGGCGGCCGTCTTCGGCGCCGTCTACTCGGCGCGGCTCAGCGACCTGCTCCCCCGCGCGATCGCCTCCGCCCCGGGGATCGACCCGCGGGCGGTCACGACGCCGGCCGCCCTGCACAGCCAGCCCGCGGCCGTGATCGCGCCGGTCGTCGACGCCTACGCCGAGGTGTTGCACGCCGTCTTCCTGTACGCCGCCCCGGTGGGCCTGCTCGCCTTCGTGCTCAGCCTCTTCCTGCCCGAGGTGCCGCTGCGTGACGCCGCCCGGGCCGGGGCCACCGATGTCGGCGAGGGCTTCGGGATGGCCGAGAACTCCGATCCGGAGCGGGCCCTGGAGGTCCAGCTGGCCCGGCTGATGGAGCGGGACGGGCGGCGGATGCTGCCGCAGATCCGGATCGCCTCGGGTACCGCGCTCGGCGGCGCCGAGACCTGGTGCGTCGCCCAGGTGCTGCTCCGCGAGCGGCACGGGGTCCCCGCCGACCTCGAGACGGTGGCACTGCCGACCAACGTGCCCGCCAGCGTGCTGGTGCCGGCGTTCCGCCAGACCGTCGAGGCCGGCTACCTGACCGGCGGTCCGGACGGCTGGCGGACCACGGCGTCGGCGCGCGAGCAGTGGGCCCTGTTCAGCGCCGAGCTGAAGTCCTGGCTGCTGGTCCGGCTGGGGACCAGCGGGCCGGAGACCGAGGAGACCGGACCCGACCTGGCCGCGCTCGAGGAGGCGCTGCACCGGATGGTCGGCCGGCTGCTCGACGAGGAGGCCGGTGCGACCCGCGGCCCGGAGGACCTGGTCCTCACGGCCTGAACGGCCCGGGAGGCGCCGGGAGGTGTCCCTCGGAGGTCGCTCAGGCGTGCAGGTGGTGCATGTGGAGCCACTGGTCGGGGTCGACCGGGTCGTCCTCGTGCGGACGGACCTCGAGATGCAGGTGCGGACCGGTGACGTTCCCGGTCGAGCCGACGGCGCCGATGACCTGGCCGGCCTTGACCCGCTGGCCCGCGCGGACCTCGATCGAGGACTGGTGGCAGTACCAGAGCTCGGTACCGGTCCTCAGCCGCACCACGGTCTTGTTGCCGTAGCTGCCGTCGTAGCCGGCCGAGACGACGACGCCGCCGGCGACCGCGCGGACCGGCGTACCCGAGGCGGCGGCGAAGTCGAGGCCGGTGTGGACGGTGCGCCACAGCGAGCTGGTGTTCCCGAAGCGGCCGGTCAGGTGGTAGCCGCGGACCGGGAGCACGAACCGGGGCTCCGGCCGCGGACGCAGCACCTCGCCCGGCAGGACCTTGCGGGGCAGCACGGACTCTTCCGCGGTGGGCGCGCCGAGCGTCGGCGTCACCAGGACCGAGGAGACTTCAGTCGTCCCGTGCGGGCCGCTGTCGGCCTCGGCGGCCGTGGCGCCGGCGCCGAGCACGACGGTCACGGCGACAGCGAGGCGGACGAAGATCCGCCCGGGCCGGTGGTGACGGTGTCGGGGGTGGCGTGCGTTCATGCTGGTCGGGCTCCTGGATGTGGCAAACGTGCTTGCATTTGCAAGCACGCCCGTCCAGTGAGCATGCGAAAAGATCCGAAATCAAAATTCGCCGTGACCCCGGTCACCGCAGGAATTCCCAGCCCCGCGTGGCCGGAGAGCAGCGTCACACGCCCGGAGCGACCTGGGTCACAGGGTGTTCGCGTCGATCGCGCAGGGCTAGATTGGGCGCTCCCGGTCGATCCGCGAGCCCCTGGAGGCCCCCATGGCCAGCGTCGAGAACAAGGTCGTCCTGATCACCGGAGGCGCCCGCGGGATCGGGGCCGGTACGGCGACCGAGCTGGTCGCCCGCGGCGCGAACGTGGTCCTCGTCGACGTCGACCAGCCGCCCCTGGACGCCCTGGTCGCCTCGCTGCCCGAGGGCCGGGCCGTCGGCGTCCTCGGCGACGTCACCGAGCTCGCCTCGATGGAGAAGGCCGCCGCCGTCGCGATCGAGACCTTCGGCCGGATCGACGTCGTCGTCGCCAACGCCGGCATCGCCAGCTACGGATCGGTCCTCGGCGTCGACCCCGCGACCTTCAAGCGAGTCATCGACATCAACATCACCGGCGTCTTCCACACCGTCCGGGCCACGCTGCCCGCCGTGATCGAGCAGCGCGGCTACGTGCTGGTGGTCTCGTCACTGGCCGCGTTCGCGCCCGCGCCGGGGCTGGCGGCGTACAACGCGAGCAAGGCGGGCGTCGAGCACTTCGCCAACGCGCTGCGCCTGGAGACCGCCCACCTCGGCGTCCAGGTCGGGTGCGCGCACATGTCGTGGATCGACACGCCGCTGGTCCAGGACGCCCGCGAGGACCTGCACGCGTTCGACGAGATGATCGCCTCGATGCCGGGGCCGCTGAGCAGGACCACGTCGGTCGAGGAGTGCGTGCAGGCGTTCGCCGACGGGATCGAGAAGCGTAGGCGGCACATCTACGTGCCCGGCTGGGTCGGCGCGATCGCGAGCGGTCGCGGCCTGGTCACCTCGCCGCTCGGCTCGCGGGCGACCCTCAAGGAGGTCCCGCGGCTGCTGCCGATGCTGGACGCGGAGGTCCGCAAGCTCGGGCGCTCGACCAGCGCCCGGAACCAGTAGGCCTCAGGAGGCCATGAAGAGGATGGCCTCACGGTCGTACTCGCGACCTTCGTGCTCGGCCTTCAGGTGCGCCTGGACGAGCTCGACCAGGGTGTCCTCGTCGGGCGCGGTGATGTACTCGCCGCAGGGGCAGTTGAGTCGGGTCTTCATGGCGTCAGGCTAGCCTTCCGACCCGTTCGCGGACCCAGGAACCCAGCACCCGGGCGCTCGCGTCCACCAGCGCCGGCCAGTCGAGGGCGGACTCGTCGGCGTTGTCGGAGACGTGCTTGACCAGCTCGACCCGGGCGCCGAGCTCGGCGCACGCGTAGGCGACCGCGTAGCCCTCCATGTCGACCAGCTGGGCCCGCTTCGCCAGCTCGGCGCGGACGGCGGGGTCGGAGACGAAGACGTCGCCGGAGGCCAGCACCGTCTCGTCGCCGCCGGGCACGGTCAGCAGCTCGCGGGGGTCGTGGCCGAGCGCCCGGATCGCGGCGGCGCTGATGTCGTGGTTGAGCACCGAGCCGGGGAGGTGCAGTCCCTCCAGGCCGTCGTGCAGCGCGCCCGCGGTCCCCACGTTGAGCACGGTCAGCGAGGACGCGTCGGGATCGGCGGCCAGCGCCCGGACCGTCGCCGTGGCCGCCGCGGTCTTGCCGATGCCGGTGATCACGACCGGTACGCCGTCCGGCAGGTGTGCGGCCTCCGCCCGGGTCGCCGAGACGACCAGGAACCGCTCGCTCACCCGGTCACCAACCCGCCGGCAGCGGGCGGCCCTCGGCGTAGCCGGCCGCCGACTGGACGCCGACGACGGCCCGGTCGGCGAACTCGGCCAGGTCGTGCGCGCCCGCGTAGGTGGCGGCCGAGCGGACGCCGGAGCAGATCTCGTCGAGCAGGTCCTCGACCCCGGGGCGGTCCGGGTCCAGGAACATCCGCGACGAGGAGATCCCCTCCTCGTACAGGCCCTTCCGGGCCCGCTCGAACGCGTCGTCGGCGGCGGTCCGGTTCGCGACCGCGCGCGCCGAGGCCATCCCGAAGCTCTCCTTGTAGGCGCGCCCGTCGGCGCTGCGCTGCAGGTCGCCGGGCGACTCGTAGGTGCCGGCGAACCAGGAGCCGATCATCACCTGGGAGGCACCGGCGGCGAGCGCCAGCGCCACGTCGCGCGGGTGCCGGACGCCCCCGTCGGCCCAGACGTGCTTGCCGTGCTCGCGGGCCGCCGCGGCGCACTCCAGCACGGCGCTGAACTGCGGCCGGCCGACCCCGGTCATCATCCGGGTGGTGCACATCGCGCCCGGGCCGACCCCGACCTTGAGGATGTCCGCACCGGCCTCGACCAGGTCGTGCACGCCCTCGGCGGAGACGACGTTCCCCGCCACCACCGGGACCGTGATCCCGGTGCTGCGCACTGCGCGCAGGGCGTCGATCATCCGTTCCTGGTGGCCGTGGGCGGTGTCCACGACGAGCGTGTCGACCCCCATCGCGGCCAGCCGCTCGGCCTTCGCGCCGACGTCACCGTTCACCCCGAGGGCCGCGGCCACCCGGAGCCGGCCGTCGGCGTCCAGCGCCGGGGCGTAGATCGTGGAGCGCAGCGCGCCGGTCCGGGTGAGCAGCCCGACGAGCTGGCCGCCGGTGCCGACGACCGGGGCGAGCCGGTGCCGGGTGCTGGCGAGCACGTCGAACGCCGCCCGCGGGTCGACGTCGTCGTTGAGCGTCACCATGTCGGTCGTCATCACGTCGCCGACCTGGCTGAACCGGTCCACGCCCAGGCAGTCCGCCTCGGTCACGATCCCGACCGGCTTGCCGTCCTCGACGACGACCGCGGCCAGGTGCGCCCGCTTCGGCAGCAGCGCGATCGCGTCGCTGACCGTCTGGTGCGGCTCCAGGGTGATCGGGGTCTCGAAGACCGGGTGCCGTCCCTTCACCCAGGTCACCACGTCCTCGACGATCTCCAGCGGGATGTCCTGCGGCAGCACCGCCAGGCCGCCGCGGCGGGCCATCGTCTCCGCCATCCGGCGCCCGGCCACGGCGGTCATGTTCGCGACCACCAGCGGGATCGTCGTCCCGGTCCCGTCGGCGGCAGCCAGGTCGACGTCGTACCGGCTGGCGACGCCGGACCGGCGCGGCACCATGAAGACGTCGTCGTAGGTCAGGTCGTGGGACGGGGTGTTGTCGTGGAGGAACTGCACCCGACGAATCTACCCGCGATGATGGGCCGGTGACCTCCCACCCGCTCCCCCTCGTCCGGGCGGCCGCACCCGGCCGCGTCAACCTGATCGGCGAGCACCTCGACTACAACGGCGGCCGCTGCCTGCCGATCGCGCTGGACCGCCGCACGGTCGCGACGGTGGCGGCTTCGCCCGACGGCCGCCACCACCTGCACAGCGGCGAGCTCGCCTGGCACGGCGCGGTCGGCGAGCGCGCAGACGGGTGGGCGTCGTACGTGGTGGGCGTGCTGGAGGCGCTCGGTGTGCGCGACCCGTTGGCAGTCACGATCCGCTCGGACGTGCCTGTCGGTTCCGGGCTGTCGAGCTCCGCGGCGCTGGAGTGCGCGGTCGCGGTCGCCGTGAACGCCTGCCTGGCGCTGGGCCGCAGCGACGAGGAGCTGGTCGCCGCGTGCATCGCGGCCGAGACGTCCTACGTCGGCGCGCCGACCGGCGGGCTCGACCAGACCACGGCCCTCTTCGGCCGCCCCGGGCACGCCCTCCTCCTCGACTTCGCCGACGGCAGCAGGACGCCGGTCCCCTGGCGCCCGGAGCCGGCCGGCCTGCGGCTGCTCGTCATCGACACGAAGGTCGCGCACCGGCTCGCGCTGGGCGCTCTTCGGGGCGCTCCTGCGGGCGCTCTTGCGGGCGCCTCGTCGGGCGACGGCGGGTACGCCGCCCGGCGCGCGGAATGCGAGGCGGCCGCCCGCACCCTCGGGCTCGACCGCCTGGCCGATGCCTCCCCCGACGACCTCGCCCGGCTGACCGGGAACGAGCTCCGCCGGGCCCGGCACGTCGTCACCGAGCAGGCCCGGGTCGCCGAGTTCGTCGACGCGCTGGTCGAGGACGACTGGGCGACCGTCGGCCACCTGATGACCGCTTCGCACGCCTCGCTCCGCGACGACTTCGACGTGTCCTGCGCCGAGCTCGACGCCGCCGTCGAGGCCGCTCGCGACGCCGGGGCAGCCGGTGCCCGGATGACCGGCGGCGGCTTCGGAGGCTCGGCGATCGCACTGGTGCCCGTGGGCCGGGCCGACGCCGTCGAGGCCGCCGTACGGGAACGCTTCGCCGAGGACGGTTACGAGTCCCCGGCGGTGTTCCCGGTCGAGGCCGCGGGGGCGGCCGAGGTCGTCCAGATCAGCTGACGCTGGGACAGGCAAGGTGGCGCTGTCGCGGAACAGCCGCTTCGCCCGGGTCCGCCGTGACTAGTGGTGGACAACAGGGTGATCCGAGGCAGTCTCGCGGGCTCCGAACAGGCGCACCGCGAGGTAGGCCAAGGCGGGCACCACGGCGATCGTGATCATGAAGACGACTGCGAACAACTCCGAGTGCATGGAGCCCATGGGGGCCTCCTCTGAAAGGGGAGCCGTCTGGCTCCACCTGTGATTCGGAGCACATCCCTCGGCCGGATGGCGCAGGTCCAGATCTGCAGAACCGCGAGCCTGCTGGCAAGCATCTCCGAATCGATCGCTGGGGGTAGGGATTGCTCGTAATCAGCGCGCGATCTCTGGCCTCGGCACGGGGCGACGACCTACCTTGATGTTCGAGGTTGCAGGAGGCGCCGTCGCAACAAGACGCCGCCGGTCGTTCTTTTGGGGGGAAGCGCATGTCTGCTCGGGACCTGTCCAAGCAATCCACCTCCACGCGCATTCAGACCGAACATGCGCTCCAGCGCGCGGTCGACGAACAGATGGAGCGGCTCCGCGAGCGTCAGCCCGACGACTCGGTCGACAAGCCCCCGGAGGCTTGATCGCCGGCGCTGGTCCGTCGCCCGCGCCCCCGCCCCGCCGGTGGTTGAGGAAGGCGCGCAGCGCCTGTCTCGAAACCCACCCCCGCCGGTTGAGGAAGGCGCGCAGCGCCTGTCTCGAAACCCACCCCCCGCCGGTTGAGGAAGGCGCGCAGCGCCTGTCTCGAAACCGGCTGTGGACAACGCGAGAACCGGCACGAAACTGTCGGCGCTCGTTCCTAATCTGTATCCATGACCTCGGGCTCTCTGACTACCGCGCCACCGCATCCGGTGGCGCAGCTGGTCTCTGCTCTGGGTGGGTTGATCGACGAACACGGTGCCGCGCCGACCTGGTCCCTGACCCCCGCCGACCTCACCGATCTCCTGCCTGCGCTCGCAGTCGCTAAGCGCCGTCTGGACGCCCTGGAACTGCGGCTGCTGGCCGAGGCGGACCGGCACCAGGTCGGTGACCCGTTGGGTGCGGCGAACACCGCGGGCTGGTGGGCCAACGCGACCCGGACGACGAAGCCCGCCGCGCACCGGGCCGTGAAGCTGGCCGGTCGCCTGGACTCTCACGACACCACCGCCAACGCGATGAGCGCCGGGACGGTCTCGGTCGAGCAGGCAGCCGTGATCCTCGATGCGGTTGACGCGCTCCCGAGCGCGAAGGCCGAGGCCGAGGCACATCTGGTGGCGCTGGCCGAGCACCACGACCCCAAAGAGCTGCGGTTCCTGGGGCGTCGGATCCTGGAGGTCGTGGCCCCCGAGGTCGCCGAAGACCACGAACGCAAGCTCCTGGAGGACGAGGAGCGCCGCGCCCGGGAGACGGCCTCGTTCACGATGAACCCCGACGGGCACGGCTCCATGGTGGGCCGGTTCAAGATCCCGGTCCTGGTCGGGCAGATGCTGGCCCGCCACCTCGAAGCCCTGGCCGCCCCCAAGCACCGGGCCGCGGTGGAAGGCACCGCCGGGGAGAAGGTCGCCCGCCCGATCCGCCTGGGCCAGGCGTTCATCGAGTACGTCGAGACCCGCCGCGACGCCCCGAAAGCAGGCGGCATCGCTGCCACGGTCGTGGTCACGATGACGATGGAAGCCCTCCTGGGCGCCGACACGGCTGGGACGCTCGACACCGGGGACCGGATCACCGCCGGCGAGGCCCGGAGGCTGGCCTGCGAGGCCGGGATCATCCCGGCCGTCCTCGGGTCGAAGTCCCAGGTCCTCGACCTGGGCCGCAAGGCCCGGTTCCACACCGAGGCCCAGCGCATCGTCCTGGGCAGACGCGACGGTGGCTGCACCGCCGAGGGCTGCGACTGGCCGCCAGGGATGTGCCACGCCCACCACGGCATCCCGTGGAGTCGCGGCGGACCCACCGACATCGAGCACGGCAGGCTCCTCTGCCCCCGCCACCACACCCTGGCCCACGACGCCCGCTTCCAGATGAAGAGCGGACCGAGCGGCAAAGTCACCTTCAGCCGACGGACGTGAGACCGGACCCGGATCCCACTCGTGAACGGCCACGAGGCCCCGACCGGGTGGTCGAGGCCTCGCGTGCTCGCAAGGTGCTGGCGCTCTCCCGAGGCCAGCGGGGGCTCACTTGAGCTCGGCGGAGCTCAGGTTGAGCACCCGGCGGGCGACGATCAGCTGCTGGATCTGCTGGGTGCCCTCGAAGATGTCGAGGATCTTGGAGTCCCGGCCCCACTTCTCCAGCAGGTCTGTCTCCGAGTAGCCCAGCGTGCCGGCGAGCTCGATGCAGCGCAGGGTGACGTCGCTGCCCACCCGGCCGGCCTTCGCCTTCGCCATCGAGGCCTCCATCGAGTTCGGCTCGCGGTTGTCCGCCATCCAGGCCGACTGCAGGGTCAGCAGGTACGCCGCCTCCCAGTCCGCCTCGAGCTGGAGGAAGGTGGCCGCCGCCGCGGACTGCGCGTAGGCGGGCTTGTCGTAGTCGATCTCGATGCCGGCCTGGGCGAGCACGTCGCGGGTCAGGTCGAGCGAGGCCCGGGCGCAGCCGACCGCCATCGCGGCGACCAGCGGACGGGTGTTGTCGAACGTCGCCATCGCGCCGGCGAAGCCCTGCTTGGTGTCGATCTCCGGAGAGCCGAGCAGGTTCGCGGCCGGGACGCGGCAGTTGTCGAAGATGATGACCGCGGTGTCGGAGGCACGGATTCCGAGCTTGTGCTCGAGCCGCTCCACCCGCATGCCCGGGGTGCCCTTGGTGACTACGAACGACTTGATCGCCGCGCGGCCCATGCTCTTGTCCAGGGTCGCCCAGACGACGACGCTGTCCGCGCGCTCGCCGGAGGTCACGAAGATCTTCTCGCCGTTGAGGATGTACTCGTCGCCGTCCTTGACCGCGGTGGTCGAGATGGCGGCGGAGTCCGAGCCGAAGGACGGCTCCGTGATCGCCATCGCGGCCCAGGTGCCCTCGAACCGCTTGAGCTGCTCGTCGTTGGCGACCGAGGCGATCGCGGAGTTGCCGAGGCCCTGGCGCGGCATCGTCAGCGTCAGGCCGACGTCACCCCAGCACATCTCCATGATGGAGAGCACCGAGGCCAGGTTGGCGCCGTTCTTGTTGCCCTTCTCGACGGCCTTCTCGTCGCGACGGACGCCGGTGGCACCGGCGCCCTCGGAGGCGCCGGAGTCGGCGAGGCCGTCGATCATCGCGGCGAGCATGTCGAGCTCGACGGGGTAGGCGTGCTCGGCCTGGTCGTACTTGCGCGAGATCGGGCGCAGCATGTTCATCGCGACCTGGTGGGCCTGGTCGATGAGCGGCCGGATCTTCTTGGGAGTTTCGAGGTTGATGCTCATGCGCGTACTCGCTTCGCTCCGTGCGCGCACGGGGCTCCCGGTGCGCGGTGCCGATTGATTCGCTCGCTGCGCTCGCTCATACGAGAACAGCTCCTTCCATCAGGCCGATCGCTCGCAGGTCGCGGTACCACCGCTCCACCGGGTGCTCCTTGACGAAGCCGTGGCCGCCGAGCAGCTGGACGCCGTCGTTGCCGATCCCCATGCCGCGCTCGGCGCAGAGCCGGCGGGCCAGGGCGATCTCGCGGCTGGCGTCCTTGCCCTGGGCGACGCGGGCGGCGGCCTTGTAGGTCACCAGGCGCATGCCCTGGAGCTCGATGGCGATGTTGGCGACCATGAAGGCGACCGACTGGCGGTGCGCGATCGGCTCGCCGAAGGCCTCGCGGGTCTTCACGTACGGCGTGACGTAGTCGAGCACGGCCTGGCTGGTGCCGATCGCGAGCGCGCACCAGGCGAGCCGCGAGTTCTGGACGACCTCGCGGTAGGTGGCCTCGTCACCGACGAGCGCGATCTGCTCGAGCGCGACGTCGCGCAGCACGAGCCGGGTCAGGCCGGCGGCGCGGACGCCCATGGACGGGTCGGACTCGACGGTCACGCCGGCGGTCTTGGACTCGACGAGGAACAGCTGCGGCTTGCCGTCGAGCTCGGCGCCGACGAGGAAGAGCTCGGCGTGGTCTCCACGGACGACGCCGGACTTCACGCCGTTCAGGACGAAACCGTCGCCGGAGCGGGTGGCCTTGGTGGCCGGGGTGAGCGGGTCGAAGAGCGCCGCCGGCTCGGCCAGCACGAGCGCCGCGGCGGGGACGTCGTCGCCGGCGAAGGCCGGGAGGTACGTCGACTGCTGCTCGTCGCTGCCGTAGAGGGACAGCGCGGTCGCGACGGCACCGGAGGCGAGCGAGGCGACGGCGAGTCCCATGTCGCCGCGGGACAGGGCCTCGTGGACGAGGACGCCGGCGACGGCGGAGCGCTCGGTGGCGATGCCGCCCAGCTCCTCGGAGACGCCGAGGATCGGCAGCCCGATCTCCAGCGACGCCTTGAGCAGCGCGTCCGGCGCGGCGCAGGCCTCGTTGGCCTCCGCGGCAGCCGGGCGGACCACCTCGTCGGCGAAGTCGGTGACCACGTCGACGAGCATCTGCTCGTCCTCGGACGGGGTCAGGTCGAACAGTCCCGTCGGCTGCGCGGACGGGACCCGGTTGCCGGAGCCCTTCCCGCCGGCGCGGGCGAAGGTGCGTCCCGCGGCACCGGCGGCCTTGAAGCCGACGCTGGTGACGTGGAAGACCGTCTGCTCGCTGGTCTTGCGGATGCCGAGCCGGTCGATCAGGTCGCTCTGCGCGAACTTGTTCAGCGCAGCGACGGCCAGTCCGATCGGGTCTCGTTTCTCGTTCTCACTGAGCCCGTGCTTTCCGCCGGCGGAGAGCACGCTCTTCACGGGGTCGAATGCCATGCAGTAACTGTAACTTGGAGTTACACATCGCGCTACAGATTCGGAAAGTGGCTCAGGTCACCCCTCCCGGGAGACCCTAGGGTTGTCCCCATGACCGCCGAATCCGACCACGCCTCCTCCGGGGGCACCGTCCTGCCCGCCGGAGGCGCCGTCCGACCGATCACCCGCTGGGGCGAGACCGTCATGCACCGCCCGGCGCGCCCGGTCACGACGTACGACGCCCAGCTGCACGAGCTCGTCGCGGACATGACCGCCACCATGTACGCCGCCGAGGGGGTCGGCCTCGCCGCGTGCCAGATCGGCGTCGACCTCGCGGTCTTCGTGTTCGACTGCCCGGACGAGGCCGGCGTCAACCACCAGGGCATCGTCTGCAACCCCGTCCTCTCCATCCCGGAGGGCCGCGACCGCCGGCTCGACGACGGCGACGAGGGCTGCCTCTCCTACCCGGGCGCGTTCGTGCCGTGCGCCCGGCCGGACTGGGCCCGCGTCACCGGGTCCGACCTGAGCGGTGACCCGGTCTCCTACGAGGGCGACGGCCTGCTGGCCCGCTGCCTCCAGCACGAGACCGACCACACCAACGGCATGGTCTTCGGCGACCGCCTGCCGACCCGCCTGCGCAAGAAGCTCCGCAAGCAGATGGAAGCCGAGGCCGCCGACTACCCGCTTTCCTGGCCGAGCTGACCGGGTTTCGGGACGGTCGCTGCACGACCTCCTCAACCACCGAGGTCTAGCGGCGAGCGGCCACGTAGCAGGCCACGGCAGAGGCGGCGGCCACGTTGAGAGAGTCGATCCCCGCGGACATGGGAATGATCGCGCGGCGGTCGGCGGACTCCTCCCAGCGATCCGACAGGCCGTGCCCCTCGGACCCGAGGACCAGGGCGAGACGCTCGACCCCGGACACCGCCTCCTCGATCGGCACGCTGTCCGCGGCCAGGGTCAGCGCCACCGTGGTGAACCCGCGGGCGGACAGGTCCGGCAGCGCGCCGTGCCAGTCCGGGAGCCGGGTCCACGGCAGCGCGAACACGGCGCCCATGCCGACCTTGATCGAGCGGCGGTAGAGCGGGTCGGCGCACCGCGGCGCCAGCAGCACCGCGTCGAAGCCGAGCGCGGCGCCGGAGCGGAAGACGGCCCCCACGTTGGTGTGGTCGACCAGGTCCTCCAGCACCAGGACCGAGCGGGCCCCGGCGAGCACGTCGTCGACGCTCGGCAGCGGCCGCCGCTGGAGCGAGGCCAGGGCTCCCCGGTGCACGTGGAACCCGGTCACCTCCTCGGCGAGCGCCTCCGAGACGACGTACACGGGGGCGTCGCCGGCACTGAGCACGTCGTCCAACCCGGCCAGCCAGCGCGGCGCCATCAGGAACGAGCGCGGCGTGTAGCCGCCCTCGACCGCGCGCCGGACGACCTTCTCCCCCTCGGCGAGGAAGAGCCCGTGCTCGGCCTCGAGGTGCTGGCGCAGCTGGACGTCGCGCAGGTCGCGGTAGTCCGCGAGCCGCGGGTCGGCCGGGTCGTCGATCTCGATCAGCTGCGGCCCGGGCACGTCAGGCCTCGGGGTGGGCGACCCGGACGACGTCGCCGACGACGATGATCGCCGGCGGCTTGACCTGCTCGCGCTCGAGGTCGGCCGCCAGGGTGCCGAGCGAGGAGAGCACGGTCCGCTCGGTGGGCATGGTGCCGTCGCAGACGACCGCGACCGGGGTGGCCGGGTCCTTCCCGCGCTCGAGCAGGGCGGCGGCGATCGCCGGGGCGTTCTCGACCGCCATCATCAGCACCAGGGTGCCGCGGAGCTTCGCGATCCCGTCCCACTCCACCAGCGACTCCGGGTGCCCCGGCGGCAGGTGCCCGGAGACGACCGTGAACTCGTGCGTCACGCCGCGGTGCGTCACCGGGATGCCGGCGATCCCGGGGACCGCGATCGGGCTGCTGATCCCGGGGATGACCGTGACCGGTACGCCGGCCTCGCGACAGGCGAGGATCTCCTCGTACCCGCGGCCGAAGACGAAGTTGTCGCCGCCCTTGAACCGGGCCACGCGCTTGCCGGCCAGCGCCGCCTCGACGATGACCCGGTTGATCTCCTCCTGCTGCGCGGACCGGCCGCGCGGCAGCTTGGCGACGTCGATCAGCTCGACGTCCGGGCCGAGCTCGCCGAGGAGCTCGCGCGGGGCGAGCCGGTCCGCGACCACGACGTCGGCCTCCATCAGCGCCCTGCGTCCGGCCAGGGTGATCAGGTTCGGGTCGCCGGGACCGCCACCGATCAGCACCACGCCGGGCACGCGCGCGTGCGGGGCGGACTCGAAGGTGCCGTCCTGCAGCCGCTCCACGATCCGGTCGCGGAGGGCCGCCGTCAGCCGCGAGTCCCGGATCTCGCGGCGGTCACCCAGCACGGCGACCGTGACCGCACCGTGCCGCCCGACCGCGGGTGTCCACGCCGTCGCGGCCTCGGCGTCGTCGGAGCGGACGCAGAAGGTGTGCCGCTCCTCGGCGGCCGCGCCGACCGCGGCGTTGACCTCCGGGTCGTCGGTCGCGGCCATCACGTACCAGGCGCCGTCCAGGTCGGCGGGCTCGAACCCGCGCGCGGCCCAGGTGATCTCGCCGGAACCCTCCAGGCCCTCGATCGCCGGGGTCACCTCCAGCGCGACCACGAGCACGTCCGCGCCGGCGCTGATCAGGCCGGGGATCCGCCGCTGGGCGACCTGGCCACCGCCGACGACCACCACCTTCCGACCGGCGAGGCGGAGTCCGGACGGGTACGTGGGGAAGTCGATCACCGGGCCATTCTCCCGAACACCCTCCCCGGGTGCGTGACGCGGGCTCACCCTGCGGACTAACTTGACGGGCATGAGCCTCGATCGCCCGGTCACGCCCGATCCGTACCCGCTCCTCCCGGCCACCGCCTCGTTCACGGTCACCAGTGCCGACGTCGCCGACGGCCAGCCGCTCCAGGACGCCCAGGTCGCCGAGTTCGGGAACACCTCACCGCAGCTCTCCTGGTCCGACGTGCCCGAGGGCACGAAGAGCTTCACGGTCACCTGCTTCGACCCGGACGCCCCGACCCCGTCGGGCTTCTGGCACTGGGTGCTGGTCGACCTGCCCGCCGACGTCACCTCGCTGGACGCCGGCGCCGGCGCCGCGGACGCGGCGCTGCCGGGCAACGCCTTCATGTGCCGCAACGACGCCGGGCAGAAGGCGTTCATGGGGGCCGCTCCCCCGGCCGGCGACCAGGTGCACCGGTACTTCTTCGTCGTGCACGCGGTGAAGGAGGAGTCGCTCGGCGTCGACTCCGACGCCACCCCGGCCGTCGTCAGCTTCAACCTGGCGTTCAAGACCCTCGGGCGCGCCGTCCTCCATGGCACCTACCAGCACTGAACCCCCGTCCGGGACCCCGTCCGGCGAGGCGTCCGGCGGGTTCGAGCCGGACCTCCTCGGAGCGCCGTACACGGCCCGGACGCTGCACCTGCGCCCGGACGCCGAGGGCGCCGTCGTCGCCACCCTGGTACGCCGCCCCGCGGAGGCACCGACCGGCAAGGCCGTCCTGCACGTCCACGGGTTCTGCGACTACTTCTTCCAGCGCCCGCTCGCCGACTACTGGTGCGCGCGCGGCTACGACTTCTACGCGCTGGACCTGCGCAAGTACGGCCGGTCGCTGCTGCCGCACCAGACCCCGAACTACGTCGACGACCTGGCGGCGTACCACGAGGAGCTCGACCAGGCCTACGACGCGGTCGCCGCCAACTACGACCACGTGGTGCTCTCGGGCCACTCCACCGGCGGCCTGATCGTGCCGTTGTGGGCCACGGAGCGGCGGATCGAGCACGCCGGGATGGTGCTCAACGCCCCGTGGCTCGACTTCCAGGGCGACCTCCTCACCCGCAGGGTGGCGGTGCCCGTGGTCCGCCGGATCGGCCCGCGGCGCCCGATGCTGGAGATCCCCCGGACGGTCGACGGCATCTACGGCCGCAGCCTCCACCGCGACCACCACGGCGAGTGGGACTTCGAGCTCGCCTGGAAGCCGCTCGACTCCTGGCCGATCTACGCCGGGTGGATCGCCGCCGTGCGCTCCGGACAGCTCCGGGTCGCGCGCGGCCTCGACGTGCGGGCGCCCGTCCTGGTGCTCTCCTCGGCCCGCTCCACCAAGCCGAAGGTGCAGTCCGACCCGGCGGTGACGACCACCGACATCGTGCTCGACGTGGAGCAGATCCGCCGTCGGGCACCGCTGCTCGGACGGCACGTCACGGTGGCCCAGGTCGAGGGCGCGATGCACGACGTCTTCCTCTCCGCGAAGCCGGTCCGGGACACCGTCCTCGGCGAGATCGACCGGTTCCTCGCGGCGTACGTCGACCGCTGAACCGGTGCACTAACGTCTCGCCCATGAACCCTGTCACCGGTCTCGCCCTGGGGCGCATCGCCATCGGCACCGTCGCCCTCGCCTCGCCGGAGCTCGCCGGCAAGCTGTTCCGCCTCGACTCCGCCGCGAACCCGCAGCTCGGCTACATGTCCCGGATGTTCGGCAGCCGCGAGGTCGCCCTCGGCGCGATCACGCTGGTCGCCAAGGGCTCGGCCCGGCGCAAGCTGATCGGCCTGGGCATCGCGGTCGACGCAGCCGACGCGTTCGCCGGCGTCGACGCCCTGCGCAACGGCTCGGTCAGCCGGTCGACCGCCGTCGGACTCACCGTCCCGGCCCTCGGCGCCGTGGTCGCCGGTGCGATCGGGCTCATCCGCGCCTGAGCGTCCCCGGGAGTGACCCCGGGAGTGACGCAAGGCCCGGCGGCAGAATCCACCGGGCCTTGCGCCTCTGGGAGGCGGGCGACTCGTCCCCCGACCTGTCGCCCACTGTCCGTGTCCCGCAGCACCGCGATCTCCGGACACGGTGTCTAACGATCTGTCAGGGCAGCGGGTGATGGCCCGATCGGATCATCTGTGGTGTGCCTGTGCGCTATCCCAGAACGGCAGCAACCGGGGCCAAACCGGGCGAACCCGCGCCCCGTCAGCCCCAGAGGAACGAGACGAAGGCGGCGAGCCCGACGACGACGATGAAGGCGCGCAGCACGTTCGGCGGCAGCCGCCGTCCCACCCCGGCGCCGATCTGCCCGCCGAGGACGGACCCGACCGCCAGCAGGCCGGCGATCGCCCAGTCGACGTCGGCGCGGAAGACGAAGACGACCGCGGCCACGCCGTTGACCAGGGCGGCCAGCACGTTCTTGGTGGCGTTGATCCGCTGCAGGTCGTCGTCGATGCCGATCCCCATGACGGCGAGCAGCAGCACCCCCTGCGCGGCGCCGAAGTAGCCGCCGTACACGCCGGTCCCGAGCACCGCCGGCCACACCCAGCGGGCCCCGTGCTCCGGGAGGCCGCCCAGGTGCTCGTGCCGCTTCGCGACCCAGGCGGAGATGCGAGGGCCGAGGATCACCAGCGTGACGCCGAGCAGGATCAGCGCCGGCACGATCGCGTCGAAGGCCTCCGAGGGCAGCACCAGCAGCAGCACCGCGCCGGTGATCCCGCCGAGCACCGAGGCCGAACCGAGCCGGAGCAGCCGGCCGCGCTGGCCGCGCAGCTCGGCCCGGTAGCCGATCGCCCCGGAGACCGAGCCCGGGACCAGGCCGATGGTGTTCGACACGTTGGCGGTCACCGGCGGGACGCCGAACGCCAGCAGGGTCGGGAACGTGATCAGCGTTCCCGACCCCACCACGGTGTTGATGGTGCCGGCGGCGACCCCGGCGAGCAGGATCACCACGGCCTCGAACAGGCTCACTGCGCGGGAGGCTCCTCACCGCCGGCGGGCGGCTGGGCAGGCGGCTGGGCAGCCGGAGGCATCGGAGGCGTCGCCGCCGTGGTCGACTCCTGCGCGGCCTGGATCGCCCGCTGCACGTCCTCGTGCACCTGCGAGAGCGACGGGTCGCCGGTCGGCTCCTGCGGCTCCGACGGACCCAGGTCGACGCGGACCTTCGGCCCGTCGGTGTGCTGCGGAACCCCTGCCGCCTGGCCGAACGCCGTTCCCAGCCCCTGCAGCGCCTGGCTGAACTCCGAAGGCAGGATCCAGACCTTGTTCGCCGTCCCCTCGGCCAGCTTCGGCATCGCCTGCAGGTACTGGTAGGCCAGCAGCGACTGGTCGGGCTGGCCGTCGTGGATCGCCTGGAAGACGGTCAGGATCGCCTGTCCCTCACCCTGCGCCTTGAGGATCGCGGCCTCGCGCTCACCCTGCGCGTTGAGGATCAGCGCCTCCCGGAAGCCCTCCGCGTTCAGGATCGCGGCCTGCTTGTTGCCCTCGGCGGTGAGGATCGCGGACTGCCGCTCGCCCTCCGCGGTCAGGATGATCGCGCGCTTGTCACGGTCCGCACGCATCTGCTTCTCCATCGCGTCCTTGATCGACGGCGGCGGGTCGATGCCCTTGATCTCCACGCGACCGACGCGGACGCCCCAGCGCCCGGTCGCCTCGTCGAGGACGGCGGAGAGGCCGCGGTTGATCTCCTCGCGCGACGTCAGCGTCTGCTCCAGGTCCATGCCGCCGACGATGTTGCGCAACGACGTCATGGTCAGCTGCTCGATCGCGGAGATGTAGTTCGCGATCTCGTACGTCGCCGCCACCGGGTCGGTCACCTGGAAGTAGATGACGGTGTCGATCGAGACGACGAGGTTGTCCTCGGTGATCACCGGCTGCGGCGGGAAGCTCACCACCTGCTCGCGCATGTCGATCACGTAGCGCACGGTGTCGACGAACGGCACCACCACGTTGAGCCCGGGCGCCAGCGTCGCGCGGTACTTCCCGAACCGCTCGACGATGCCGGCACGCGCCTGCGGGATGATCCGGATCGTCTTCGCGAGCACGAGGATCGCGAACAGGATCAGGATCACCACGAACGCGAACACGAACGCTGTCATCTGTTCCCCTCTTGTCGGGGAGTCCGCCGAGAACGGTTCCCGGTCACGACTCCGGCTGCTGCGGTGCCTTGCTGCGGAGCACGTACGCCGTGGCGCCCTTGATCGTGACGACCTCGACGTGCGTCCCTACCTCGATCTGGTCGTCCTCGTCGAAGGGCTTGGCCGTCCAGATGTCGCCGCCGATCTTCACCCGGCCGGGCGTGAAGTTCGCCACCGGCTCCAGGACCAGGCCGCTCTTGCCGATCAGCGCCTCCGGTCCGACCTTCAGGTCCGGGCCGGCGTGCAGCCGGTGCACCAGCGCCGGGCGGATCAGGGCGAGCAGCCCGACCGAGGCGGCGACGGCGCAGACCAGGCAGAGCAGGAACGGGCCGCCGAGCAGGGCGACGACCATGCCGACCAGGGCGCCCGCGGCCAGCATGATCAGGATCAGGTCCATGCTGAGCAGCTCCAGCGCCGCCAGCGCGATCGCGACCATCAGCCAGGAGGCCGCGGCGTGGTCGTTGATCCAGTCCATGGCGAGACCCTAGCCGTTCCGGTGCCGGCGGGTGCGCCGGCGAGCGGCGTACCGGCCGTCCTCGATGCTGAGCTGCAGGGACATGCCGAAGGTCGCGGACAGGTTCTCCGCGGTCATCACCTCGTCGATCGGTCCGGCGACCACCACCCGGCCCTCGCGCAGCATCAGCGCGTGGGTGAACCCGGGCGGCACCTCCTCGACGTGGTGGGAGACCAGCACGATCGCCGGGGAGAGCAGGTCGTTGGCCAGCACGCTCATCGTCGAGACCAGGTCCTCGCGGCCGCCCAGGTCGAGCCCGGCGGCCGGCTCGTCGAGGACGAGCAGCTCGGGATCGGTCATCAGCGCGCGGGCGATCTGGACCCGCTTGCGCTCCCCCTCGCTCAGGGTGCCGAAGGTGCGGTCGGCCAGCTTGGCGGCGCCCACCTCGATCAGCAGGTCGCGGGCCCGCTCGTGGTCGAGGTCGTCGTACTCCTCGTTCCACCGGCCCACCACCGCGTACGACGCCGTCACCACGACGTCGCGGACCCGCTCGTCGCGCGGGATCCGGTCGGCGATCGCCGCACTGGTGAAGCCGATCCGGGGGCGGAGGTCGAAGACGTCGACGGCACCGAGCGTCTCGCCGAGGATGCTCGCCGTGCCGCTGGTCGGGTAGAGCTGCGCCGAGCAGAGCTGCACGAGCGTCGTCTTCCCGGCTCCGTTGGCGCCGAGCACCACCCACCGGTCTCCCTCGACCACGGTCCAGCTGACCCGGTCGAGCAGTGTCGCCTCTCCTCGTCGGACGCTCACGTCGACGAGCTCGAGCACGGTGTTCATGAATCCCTCAGCGGCTGGTCGGGGGCAGTCCTGCAAATCCGCCCCCAACCTAGCGTGACTACCCTCGCCGTTGTGTCCCTTCCCGACAGCGCCGTGCTGGCCCTCTGGCTGAGCGCCAGCCTGCGCGGCTCGGTCGGCCCCGACGACCTGGCCGACGCCGTCCTCGGGGACGCGCCGCAGCACCTCGTCGTGGGCTGGCCGGACGCGCCGGAGCCGTTCGGGCCGGCCCTGCTCCCGGGGGCCTGCCGGCGTGCGGCCGCGACCTCGGTACGGCTCGCCCTCCCGGTGTCCGGCGACCCGCTCGGGCTCGCGGGTCCGGCCGACTTCAACGGTCGCGCGCTGGAGGCGGGCGAGGCCGTGCTCGTCGACGGGCCCGCCCCGGTCGGGCTGGTCCCGGTCACCGACGCGCGGACCGTGCTCTGGCAGGCCGCGCCGGCCGCCGTACCGCCGCCGCTGGATCCGGGCGAGGCGGCCGCGACCCTGCGCGCGACGCTGCTCACCACCACCGCCGAGCTCGTCCGGCTCGACRTCGCCTCCTGGCAGCCCGAGATCCCCGACCTGCTCCTCAACCTGCGGCACCGCGACGGCCTGCCGGTCCCGCCCGGTCTGCCCGCGGCCCGCGCCGAGGCGCTGGAGCGCGCCGCGCTGTGCGCCGAGATCGTCGCCCTGGCCCTGGACGACCACGGCGGAGCGGTGACGGCGCACGAGATGGACGCACGCCGCCGCTGTCTCACGGATCTGGACCGAGCGGCCCGGCGCGCCGTCGTGGCGCTCTGCTCCGATAGCCTCAGCCCGTCATGAGCGACGCGCTGCCGGCGGAAGAACGCCCCAAGACCCTGCTGATCACCCTCACCGGCAAGGACCGCCCGGGGGTCACCTCGACGGTGTTCGCCACGCTGGCCCGGTTCTCGGTCGAGGTCGTCGACATCGAGCAGATCGTGCTCCGCGGCCGGCTCATCCTCGGCCTGCTGGTCACGGCACCGCGCGACTGGAAGCCGCTGCGCGACGCCGTCGAGAAGGTCGCCGCCGAGCTCGACATGACCGTCGAGGTCGAGCGCGGCGCCGGCGACAACAAGCACCGGCCCACGGGCCGCAGCCACGTCACCGTGCTCGGCACCCCGCTGCGCTCCGCCCAGGTGGCCGCGATCGCCGGGCGGATCGCCGATGTCGGCGCCAACATCGACCGGATCGAGCGGATGGCGCGCTACCCGGTGACCGCCATCGACCTGCACGTCTCCGGCACCGACCCGGAGAAGCTCCGCACGATCCTCGCCGAGGAGGCCGCCCGGCAGGGCATCGACGTGGCCGTCCAGTCCGCCGGCCTGCTCCGGCACGGCATGCGCCTGATCGTGATGGACGTCGACTCGACGCTGATCCAGGGCGAGGTGATCGAGATGCTCGCCGCGCACGCCGGCTGCGAGGAGGAGGTCGCCCGGGTCACCGACGCCGCCATGCGCGGCGACCTCGACTTCGCGGAGAGCCTGACCGCGCGGGTCGCGCTGCTGGAGGGCCTGGACGCCGCGGCGATCGACCGGGTCTACGAGGACCTGGTGCTCGCGCCGGGTGCCCGGACCACCGTGCGGACCCTGAAGCGGCTCGGCTACCGGTTCGCGATCGTCTCCGGCGGCTTCTCCCAGATCACCGACCGGCTCGCCGCCGACCTCGGGATCGACTTCGCCGCGGCCAACGAGCTCGAGATCGTCGACGGCAGGCTCACCGGCCGGGTCGTGGGCGAGATCGTCGACCGTGCCGGCAAGGCCCGCGCACTGCGCCGGTTCGCCGCGGAGGTCGGGGTCGCCGAGTCCGCCACCATCGCCATCGGCGACGGCGCCAACGACCTCGACATGCTCGGCGCCGCCGGGCTCGGCATCGCGTTCAACGCCAAGCCGCTGGTGCAGCAGGCGGCGCACACCGCCGTGAACGTGCCCTACCTCGACACCGTCATGTACCTGCTCGGCATCAGCCGCGAGGAGATCGAGGCCGCCGACGCGGCTGTCGGGATCGTCACGCCCGCGCCACCGCTGGACTGAACCCCGACGTGGTCAGCCGCGGCCGACGTGCACGTCGCGGATCCGGGCGCCGGCGACGTCGAGGTCGGCCCAGGTGCAGGAGACCTCCAGGACGGCCAGCGCTGAGGTCGGGTACCCGGAGGCGATCCGCCCGAAGACCTCGGGGTCGGCCTCGCCGTCGTCGAGCATCAGCACCAGCGAGGCCATCGTCGGGTTGTGGCCGACGATCATCAGCCGGGTGACGTCGTCGTCCACGGTGCGCAGGATCTCCAGCGCCGCGTCGGTGCCCGCCGTGTAGATCCCGGGGTCGACGACGGCCTCGGCCTGGCAGCCGGCCCCTTCGCAGAAGGCGTCCCAGGTCTCCTGGGTGCGCGCCGCCGAGGAGACCAGCGCCTGGTCGGGGAGGACGCCCGCGTCGCGCGCCCAGCGGCCGGCGTCCGTCGCGTCGGCGATGCCGCGCTCGGTCAGCACCCGCTCGTGGTCGGTGGGCGCGAAGGCCTCCGCCTTCGCGTGCCGCATGATGACGAGTGTCCGAGATGTCTGGTCCACCGCACTACTCTCGCAGGCCACTCGCGGACGTGTCATGGCACTAACGGCCAGTTCCGCGTCCCGAGTGGGCCACGTCTCACCCGTCGGTGCCCCACTCCTCCTCGTCCCACGCGTCGTCGTCCCAGTCCTCGTCGTCCTCCGGCTCCGTGCTCACGTCGGCCGCCTCGGCGCCGTCGGCGCCGGGCGCGGTCACCGCGCCCGGCGACAGCCCGAACCACGAGACCACCCCGCCACCGGCGAGAAGCACCGCGCAGAGCAGCTGGCCGCTGCGGAACGCCGCCGTGAGCGCGACCGGGTCCTGGTAGTCGTCGCCCGAGAGCCCCACGATCGCCGGGAGCGCCGCGACCGCGAGCAGCGACCCGGCGCGGGCGACCGCGTTGTTCACACCGCTGGCGACCCCGGCGTGCCGGTCCGGCGCCGCCGCGAGGACCGCGGTGGTGAGCGGCGAGACCAGCAGGGTCAGGCCCGCGGCGAACAGGGTCATCCCGGGCAGCACGTGCACCACGTACGACGCGTCCTCGCCGATGAACGCGAGCAGCAGGACCCCCGACGCGCAGAGCAGCGGACCGATGGTCATCGGCAGCCGCGGGCCGATCCGCGCCGAGAGCGAGGCCGCCCGCGAGGAGAACAGCAGYATCGAGATGGTGATCGGGAGCGTCGAGACCCCGGCCTCCAACGGCGTGTAGCCGGCCGTGACCTGGAGCTGCAGCACCAGCAGGAAGATCACCGCACCCAGGGCGCCGTACACCAGGAAGGTCATCAGGTTGGCCGCGGTGAACACCCGGGAGGAGAACAGCTCCAGCGGCACCATCGCGCCCGGACGCCGTTCCAGCCGGACGAACGCCGCGATCGCGAGTGCGGTGACGACCACGCCGCCGACCGCGACCGGAGTGCTCAGCTCCGGCCACGAGGTGAGCAGGAAGGTGAGCAGGCCGAGGGTGACCACGGTGAGCACGGCCCCGGCGACGTCGAAGGGCCCGGTCTCCTCCTCGTCGCGCGACTCCGGCACGCACCGGGCCAGCCACAGCACGAGCACGCAGAGCGGGACGTTGATGAGGAAGATCCACCGCCAGCCGACGTTCTCCACCAGGAAACCGCCGAGGAACGGCCCGACCGCGGTCGCGACGCCGGCGATCCCGGCCCAGCGCCCGATCGCGGGCGCCCGGTCCTCGGGCCGGAAGCTCGCCTGGATCAGGGCCAGGGAGCCCGGGGTGAGCAGCGCCGCGGCGACGCCCTGCAGCACCCGGAAGGCGATCAGCTGCTCCGGCGTACGGGCGAACGCGCACGCGACGCTGGTCAGGCCGAAGCCGACGATCCCGGCCAGGTACATCCGCTTCCGGCCGTGCCGGTCCCCCAGTGCGCTGCCCACCAGGATCAGCGACGCCAGGGCCAGCAGGTAGCCGTTGAGCACCCACTGCACCTGGCTCAGCCCGGCGTCGAGGTCCTCGCCGATCGTGCGGACGGCGATGTTGACCACCGTGCCGTCCAGCATCGCGATGCCGGAGCCGATGATCACGGTCGCCAGCGCGAACCGGCCCTGCCGGGACCCGAGCTCGAGGAGCTCGCCGGCGCCTGCCGGTGCGGAGGAGGTCACCGCAGGACGGTACCCGTCGAGACGGGCGCTGCGCGCGCCCTCCTCACGGCTGCGCCGAAGATTCAGGCACCCATCGCGTGGTAGCCGCCGTCGACGTGCACGATCTCGCCCGTCGTGGCCGGGAAGAAGTCGGAGAGCAGCGCGACCACGGCCTTGGCGGTCGGCGTCTGGTCGGCGTTGTCCCAGCCGAGCGGGGCGCGCTCGTCCCAGCCGGACTCGAGCTGCTCGAAGCCCGCGATCGCCTTCGCCGCGAGCGTCTTCAGCGGGCCGGCGCTGACCAGGTTGACCCGGATGCCGCGCGGGCCGAGGTCGCGGGCCAGGTAGCGCGAGCAGGACTCCAGGCCGGCCTTGGCCACGCCCATCCAGTTGTACGACGGCCAGGCGACGGTCGCGTCGAAGGTCAGTCCGACGACCGAGCCGCCCGAGGTCATCAGCGGCAGGCACGCCTGGCTGAGCGAGGCCAGCGAGTACGCCGAGACCTGGACCGCCTGGGCCACGTCCGGCCACGGCCCGCCGACGAAGTCGCCACCGAGCAGCGTCTCCGGGTTGCCGTACGCGATCGAGTGGACCACCCCGTCGAGGCCGTCGACGTGCTCGCGGACCGCGTCGGCGAGGCCGGCGAGGTGCTCCTCGTCGGTCACGTCGAGCTCCAGGACCGGCGGCGCCACGGGGAGCCGGCCAGCGATCCGGCGGGTGATGCCCATCGCCCGTCCGAAGTTGGAGATCAGCACGGTCGCGCCCTGCTCCTGCGCCACCTTGGCCACGGCGAAGCCGATCGAGGAGTCCATGGTCACGCCGGTGACGAGGATCCGCTTCCCGGCCAGGATGCCGTTCGGGTTCACGTTCGTCTCGGTCATCAGTGCCCCATTCCCAGGCCGCCGTCGACCGGGATCACGGCCCCGGTGACGTAGCCGGCGTTGTCGGAGGCGAGCCACGTCACCGCGCTCGCGATCTCTGCGGTCGATCCCATCCTGCCGAGCGGGATCTGGTTCCGGTAGGCCGCCTGCTGCTCCTCGGGGAGCACCGCGGTCATGTCGGTCTCGATGAAGCCGGGCGCGACCACGTTCGCGGTGATCGACCGGCTGCCGAGCTCGCGCGCCAGCGAGCGCGCCATCCCGACCAGGCCCGACTTGGACGCGGCGTAGTTGACCTGGCCCGGGGACCCGAGCAGGCCGACCACGCTGGAGATGAACACGATCCGGCCGCGCTTGAGCCGGAGCATCCCCTTGGCCGCTCGCTTGGCGACCCGGAACGAACCGGTCAGGTTCGTGTCGATGACGGCGGACCAGTCGTCCTCGCTCATCCGCAGGACCAGGGTGTCGCGGGTGATGCCGGCGTTGGCGACCAGCACCTCGACCGGCCCCTGGTGCTCCTCGACGGCGGCGAAGGCCGCGTCGACGGAGGCGGTGTCCGTGACGTCGCACGGGACCGCGAAGGCACCCTCGGGCGCCTCCCCGTTCCTGCTGGTGACGGCGACCTTGTCCCCCTGCGCGAGGAACGCCTCGGCGATGGCGCGGCCGATGCCGCGGTTGCCGCCGGTGACGAGAACCGATCTGCTCATGGCCCCGAAACTAGCCAACTTCTGTCGGCTACCGCCAAACAGGAATCACTGCGCGCGCGCAACGCACAAGCAATCCGCGCGGTGGTTGTAGATATCCGACAACACGCGTCGCCTGGGCGTCGAGACCTGGTCGCTGGCAAGGCGGAGGAGGGAAGGCGGCCTCGGAGCGAAGCGGCCGTCGACCGACGAACAACGCGGCCAGGGGCCGCGTCTCGGCGTCCAGGTCAGTCGTCTTCGAGGCGGAAACCTACCTTCATGCCCACCTGGAAGTGCTCGACGGTGCCGTCCTTCACCTGGCCGCGAACCTGGGTCACCTCGAACCAGTCCACGTGCCGCAGGGTCTTGGTGGCCCGCTCGATGCCGTTGCGGACGGCCTGGTCGATCCCCTCGGGCGAGGTGCCGACGATCTCGGTGACGCGGTAGGTGCGATTGCTCATGGGGCACAGGATGCCACGAGGAGCAGCGACGTACGATCGAGGTATGGCTGAGCGCAGGAAGCGGGACGACGACCCGGTCGTCGAGATCACCAGCGCGCCGACCAGCCGGTTCGACGAGATCGACCACCGGGAACGCCGCTACCTGGTGTCGATGGCGGTCCGCACCGCCTGCTTCATCGGCGCGATCGTGGTCTTCCAGTGGTCCTGGGTGGCCTCGGCGATTCTCATGCTCGCCTCGTTCCTGCTGCCGCTGATCTCCGTCGTGATCGCCAACAGCGCCAGCCCGCGCATCGGCGGTACGCCGGTCGACCCCGGTTTCACCCACCGCGAGCTGGGTCCGGGAGACTCCTCCCACGATGACTGAGCACCTCGACACCGAGCCCGAGAACGAACCCGACCCGACCTGCTCCGCGAAGGGCTGCACCGCGCCCGCCGCCTGGGACTTGCTCTGGAACAACCCGAAGCTGCACACCCCGGAGCGCCGCAAGGTCTGGCTGGCCTGCGACGAGCACAAGGGATCGCTGAGCGACTTCCTCGGCGCCCGTCAGTTCCTCAAGGACGTCGTCCCGCACCAGGGCTGAGCCCCGCTCGACCGGGGCGCTCAGCCGCCGATCGCCGACATCGGCCGGGTCGGCTGGAGGAACGACGGGTCGTCGATGCCGTGGCCCGGCAGCTTGGCCGCCATCGCCTTGACCCAGAGCTCGGCGAGCTCGGCGTCGTCGGCGCCGGCCCGCAGCGGCGTCCGGAGGTCGGACTCGTCGCGGGAGAACAGGCAGTTCACGATCTGGCCGTCGGCCGTCAGCCGGACCCGGTCGCAGCTGCCGCAGAACGGCCGGGTGACCGAGGCGATCACGCCGACCGTCAGCGGACCGCCGTCGACCAGCAGCTCCTCGGCCGGCGCGCTCCCCCGGGCCGTCGGCGCCGGGGCGAGGTCGTAGTGCGCCGCGAGCGAGTCCAGGATCTCGTCGGCGGTGACCATCTGCTCGCGCTGCCAGGCGTGCTGGGCGTCGAGGGGCATCTGCTCGATGAACCGCAGGTGCAGGCCGCGGTCCAGGCACCAGCCCAGCAGCTCCGGCGCCTGGCCGTCATTGATCCCGCGGAGCAGGACCGCGTTGACCTTCACCGGGTCCAGCCCGGCGGCCCGGGCGGCGTCGATGCCGGCGACCACGTCGTCGAACCGGTCCCGCAGCGTGATCCGGGCGAAGTCCTCACGCCGGGCGGTGTCGAGGCTGACGTTGACCCGGTCGAGGCCGGCGTCGCGGAGCGCGGTCGCCGTCCGGCTCAGTCCGAGCCCGTTGGTGGTGAGCGAGACCTCGGGGCTCGGGTGGAGCTCCTTGGTCCGCCGCACGATGTCGGGAAGGCCCCGGCGCAGCAGCGGCTCTCCCCCGGTGAACCGGACCTCGGTGACGCCGAGGAGGCCGACCCCGATCCCGATCAGCCGGACGACCTCGTCGTCGGTGAGGGTCTCCTCGTGCGGCAGCCAGTCCAGCCCCTCGGCCGGCATGCAGTAGGTGCAGCGCAGGTTGCAGCGGTCGGTCAACGAGACCCGGAGATCCGTCGCGACCCGACCGTGACTGTCTGCCAGCGGCTGCATGCTGTCCAGTCTAGGTGTGACCGCCCACACTTCCGCGGGGATCTCGCGGGCCCGCCCGTAGGCGGTTCGGTGCCGCTGGCTAATCTCRCCGGGTGAGGTTCCTGTTCACCCGTCGCTGGGTCCTGTTCGCGCTGGTCGTGGCGGCGCTCGCGTACCTGGCCACGCTGCTCGGCCAGTGGCAGTTCCACCGGCTCGACGACCGCAAGGCGGAGAACGCCCTGGTGGCCCGGAACCTGGACCGCGCACCGGTCGCCGCGGACGAGGTCCTGCGCGTCGGCAAGCCGGTCGACCCGGAGTCGGAGTGGCGCCGCGTCGTCGTCCACGGCACCTGGGACGACGAGCACACGATCGTGCTCAAGTACCAGACCCGTGAGGGGGCCGCCGGCGTGGACGTGGTGACACCGCTGGTCACCGGCGACGGTGCCGCCGTCCTGGTGGACCGCGGCTGGATCCCGACCGAGAACGACGGCTCGAAGCGCCCGCGGACGCCCGCCGTCACCGACGGGCCGGTCACGGTGATCGGCTGGGTCCGGGCGGACGCGACCGGGCGTGCCGCCCGCGTCGACGACCTCTCCACCCGGGCCGTCTCCAGCGAGGAGGCCGCGAAGGCGCTGCCCTACCCCGTGTACGGCGGGTTCCTGGACCTGCACACCGAGGCGCCGGCCCCGGAGAAGCCGCTGACCGCGGTCGAGCTCCCCGACGACACCAGCAACGGCCCGCACTTCTTCTACGGGCTGCAGTGGTGGTTCTTCGGAGCGCTGGCGATCTTCGGCTTCGGCTACCTCGCGTACGACGAGTGGAAGCGCGCCCAGGAGGACGGGGCGCCCGCCCCGGACGCCCCCGCCGAGACCACCAGCGGCGTCTGACCGAGGGTCAGAGGGCGCGCAGCATGCCGCCGTCGACCGGCAGCATCACGCCGGTGACGAACGAGGACTGGTCGCCCAGCAGGAAGACCGCCGCGGCCGCGAACTCCGCCGGGTCCCCGTAGCGGCCGAGCGGGATCGTCGTGATCGCCTGCTCGCGGGCACGTTCTGCGTCCCCGGTGCCGGCGTCCAGCTCGGCGACACGCTCGGTCCCGATCCGTCCCGGCAGCAGGCCGTTGACCCGGATCCCGCGCGGGCCGAGCTCGTCGGCCAGCGTCTTGGCGACCATCGCGAGCCCGGGGCGGAGCCCGTTGGAGATCGCCAGGTTCGCCAGCGGCGCGCGCACCGAGCTGGAGAGCACGAACGCGATCGATCCCGGCCCCTCCAGCGCGCCGGCGACCGCACGGGCGACCCGGACCGCGCCGAGGAAGACCGAGTCGAACGCGGCGCTCCAGGCCTCGTCCGGCGTCCCCAGGACGGTGCCCGTCGGCGGGCCGCCGACCGAGACCAGCGCACCGTCGAGCCGGCCGAAGAGATCGACCGCGGCCGCGACCAGCCGCTCGGCGGCGGCAGGGTCGCCGTTGTCGGCGACCACGCCGAGAGCGTTCTCCCCGAGCGCCGCGGCGGCCTCGGCGACCCGGGCCTCGTCGCGCCCGGTGAGCACGACGCGGGCACCCTCGGCCACCAGCGCCTCCGCGGTGGCGCGGCCGAGCCCGCGGGTGCCGCCGGTGACCAGGAAGACCTTGCCGCTCAGACCTGTGTCCATGTCTCTCCCTCGGCTGCGTAGGTGGCGTCGATCGTGTCGGGATCTACCTGGTGCCGGTCGGCCCGGAACTGGGTGGCGTAGAGGTCGGCGTAGGTGCCGCCCAGGGCGAGCAGCTGCTCGTGGGTCCCGCTCTGGCTGATCCGGCCGTGCTCGACGACGAGGATCTGGTCGGCGTGCCGCACGGTCGAGAGCCGGTGCGCGATCACCAGCGCGGTGCGCCCCTCCAGGGCCCGGTCGAGCGCCACCTGCACCGCGTGCTCGGACTCCGAGTCGAGGTGCGCGGTGRCCTCGTCCAGGACCACGATCGACGGGGCCTTGAGCAGCAGCCGGGCGATCGCCAGGCGCTGCCGCTCGCCACCGGAGAGCCGGTAGCCGCGGTCGCCGACGACGGTGTCGAGGCCGTCCGGCATGGCGTGCACCAGCGCACCGATCTGGGCGGTCTCGAGCGCGGACCAGATCTCCTCGTCGGTCGCGCCGGGACGGGCGTAGCGCAGGTTCTCCCGGATCGTGTCGTGGAACATGTGCGCGTCCTGGGTCACGTACCCGACGGCGCTCTCCAGGGACTGCAGGGTGAGGTCGCGGACGTCGTACCCGCCGACCTTCACGACACCGGCGCTGACGTCGTAGAGCCGGGCGACGAGGTGGGTCATCGTGGTCTTGCCGGCGCCGGAGGGCCCGACGAGCGCGATCATCTGGCCGGGCTCGGCCCGGAACGAGACGCCGTCGAGGACCTGGGCGTGGTCGCGCGACTCGGTGCGCGCGATCGACTCCAGGCTCGCCAGCGACACCTCCTCGGCCTTCGGGTAGGTGAAGCCGACCTCGTCGAACTCCAGGGTGGCCCGGCCGCCCGGGAGCACGACGGCCCCGGGCTTCTCCTGGACCATCGACGGCAGGTCCAGCACCTCGAAGACGCGGTCGAAGCTGACCAGCGCGGTCATCACGTCGACGCGGACGTTCGACAGGCCCTGGAGCGGGCCGAGCAGCCGCAGCAGCAGGGTGGCGAGCGCGGTCAGGGTGCCGACGGTGAGGTCGGTGTCGATGACCAGGTGTCCGCCGATCCCCCACACCAGCGCGGTCGCGAGCGCCGGGATCAGCATCATGATGGCGGCGAAGACCCGGGTGACCAGCGAGATCCGGATGCCGAGGTCACGGACCACGGTGGCCTTCTCGGCGTACCGGGCGTCCTCGTCCTCGCGGCGGCCGAAGAGCTTGAGCAGCATCGCGCCGCCGACGTTGAACCGCTCGGTCATCAGGTTGCCGAGCTGCGCGTTGCCGTCCATCTGCGCCCGGGTGAGGCCGCTGAGCCGGCTGCCGACCCAGCGTGAGGCGAGGAGCAGGATCGGGAACAGCGCGAGGCAGGCCAGCGTGATCTGCCAGGAGAGCGCCAGCATCGCGAACCCGACGACGACCACGGAGATCGTGTTGGAGACGGTGCTCGAGAGCGTCGAGGTGAAGGCCCGCTGCGCGCCGATCACGTCGTTGTTGAGGCGGGAGACCAGGGCGCCGGTCTGGGTCCGGGTGAAGAACGCCAGCGACATCCGCTGCACGTGGCCGAAGACCTTCGTGCGGAGGTCGAAGATCAGGTTCTCGCCGATCTTGGAGGACAGGTAGCCGCTGCCCACGCCGAGGACGGCGTCGAACACCGCGACCACCGCCATCGCGATCGCGACCATGGTGACGACCTGGCCGTCGCCCTTCAGGATGCCGTCGTCGAGCAGCCGCTTGACCAGCAAGGGCGTGACCACCACGAGCATGGCGTCGAGGACGACGAAGACCAGGAAGCCGGCGATCAGCCGGCGGTGCGGCCGGGCGAAGCCGAGGACGCGCAGCAGCGTCCGCCGGGTGACCTTCTGGTCGACGACCGACGGGTCGGTGCGCATCGCCCGCATCGCCGCCATCATCGGGCTCATTCCGCTCATCGCGTTCCTTCCGTACGGCCTCGGGCCGTGGGCTCCCCCGGGCCGGTCACCCGAGCAGCGCCCGGAACCGGCGTACCTGCGCGGTCCGCTCCAGCAGCCGCTGGCTGTCGAGGTCCTCGTCCCGCGCCGACCGGAGCAGTGCCGTCGTCTCCCGGACGGCTCCCGCGTCGTTCGCGAGCAGTGCCGCCACCAGGTCGGCGGTGGTCTCCTCCAGCTCCGCTGCCGGGACCACGGCCGTGGCGAGACCGATCTCGGCGGCCTCGGTGGCGGTGACCCGGCGGGCGGTGGCACAGATCTCCAGTGCCCTCGCGTAGCCAACAAGATCGACGAGGGGCTTTGTTCCCGCGAGGTCGGGGACCAGGCCCAGCGCCGGCTCCTTCATGCACAGCCAGGCGTCGTCGGCGAGCACGCGCAGGTCGCAGGCCAGGGCGAGCTGGAATCCCGCGCCGATCGCGAACCCGTGCACCTGGGCGATCGTGATGAACCGCGGGTCGTGCAGCCAGGTGAAGCCCTCCTGGTAGCCGCCGATGGTGTCGATGATGTTCTGGTCCGACGTCCGGGTGAGCTCCAGGGTCGAGTCCTCGCCCGGGACCCCGTCGGGACTGAGCAGGCCCAGGTCGAGACCGGCGGAGAAGCAGTCCCCGGCGCCCTTGAGGACCACCACCCGGATCTCCTCGCCCAGCCCGGCGCCGATCTCGGCGAGCCGGTGCCACAGCGACGGCACCTGGGCGTTGCGCTTGTCCGGCGCGTCCAGCGTGATCGTGGCGACGGCACCGTCGATCCTCAGCGACAGGCGGGCGGCGGCCAGGGCGTCAGCGTCGGGAAGCATGAGCGAACCCTAGTTCGGCCCACCGACGGTCACGCCAGCCAGGTGCCGCGTCAGGCGAGGCTGATGAGGTCGAGGTAGTCGGCGGACCAGAGGTCCTCGTCGCCGTCCGGCAGCAGCAGCACCCGGTCCGGCTCCAGGGCCTGCACCGCGCCCTCGTCGTGGGTGACCAGCACGATCGCCCCCTGGTAGGAGCGGATCGCGGTCAGCACCTCCTCGCGCGAGGCCGGGTCCAGGTTGTTGGTCGGCTCGTCGAGCAGCAGCACGTTCGCCGAGGAGACGACCAGGATCGCGAGCGCGAGCCGGGTCTTCTCGCCACCGGAGAGGACCCCGGCGGGCTTGGTGGCGTCGTCTCCGCTGAACAGGAACGAGCCGAGCACCGAGCGGGCCTCGGAGTCGGTCAGCTGGGGAGCCGAGGTCCGCATGTTCTCCAGCACGGTCCGCGAGGTGTCGAGGGTCTCGTGCTCCTGGGCGTAGTACCCGATCTTCAGCCCGTGCCCGGGCAGCACCGTGCCGGTGTCGCCCTTGTCGACGCCGGCGAGGATCCGCAGCATCGTGGTCTTGCCGGCACCGTTGAGGCCGAGGATCACGACGCGGGAGCCCTTGTCGATGGCCAGGTCCACGTCGGTGAAGACCTCCAGCGAGCCGTAGGACTTCGACAGGCCCTCCGCCATCAGCGGGGTCTTGCCGCAGGGAGCCGGCTCCGGGAACTTGATCTTGGCGACCTTGTCCGCGGCGCGGACGCTCTCCAGACCGTCCATCATCTTCTCGGCGCGCTTGATCATCGACTGGGCGGCCTTGGCCTTGCTCGCCTTGGCGCGCATCTTGTTGGCCTGCGCCAGCAGCGTCTCGGCCGTCTTCTCGGCGTTCGCGCGCTCCCGCTTGCGGCGGTGCTCGTCGTTCTCGCGCTGCTGGAGGTAGTTCTTCCAGGTCATGTTGTAGACGTCGACCTCGGCGCGGTTCGCGTCCAGGTGGAGCACCTTGTTGACGCAGGCCTCGAGCAGCTCGACGTCGTGGCTGATCACGACCAGGCCGCCGTTGAAGTTGGCCAGGAACTGCCGCAGCCAGACGACCGAGTCGGCGTCGAGGTGGTTGGTCGGCTCGTCCAGGATCAGGATGTCCGCGCCGGAGAAGATGATCCGGGCGAGCTCGATCCGGCGCCGCTGACCACCCGACAGCGTCTTGAGCTGCTGTCCGAGGAGCCGCTCCTCGATGCCGAGGCCGGCCGCGATCTGGGCGGCCTCCGACTCGGCGGCGTACCCGCCGGCGGCGTGGAAGGCGGCGTCGGCGTTCCCGTACCGCTTCATGCCGAGCTCGTGGATCTCCGGGTCCTCCGAGGCCATCTGCTCCTCGGCCTCGCGGAGCCGGCGTACGGCGCTGTCGAGGCCGCGCGCCGAGAGGATCCGGTCGCGGGCGAGGACCTCGGGATCGCCGGTGCGCGGGTCCTGCGGCAGGTAGCCGAGCGTGCCGCTGTTGGTCACCGTGCCGGAGGCGGGCAGCGCCTCGCCGGACAGCACCTTGGTGAGCGTCGTCTTGCCGGCTCCGTTGCGCCCGACGAGACCGATCTTGTCGCCGGTCGCGATCCGGAAGGTGACGTTCTCCATCAGGAGGCGGGCCCCTGCGCGGACTTCGAGGCGGTTTGCGGTGATCACGGGAGCACTAGTCTACGGAACCAGGGACGAGCGAGAGGACCCGGGATGCGCTTCAACCCGAAGGCACGCGTCGACCAGAGTCAGTTCGACGACCGTTCCGGCCGGAGCGGCGGCGGGTTCGGCGGTGGCGGGATGCGCCTGCCGCTCCCCTCCGGCGGCGGAGGGAAGATCACCCTGGGCACGATCGTGGTCGCCCTGCTGGTCTTCTTCGCCAGCCAGATGCTCGGCGGTGGTCTCGGCGGCCTGACCGGGAGCAGCGGCGACGGCGGGGGCGACCAGACGTCCTGCCAGACCGGCGAGCAGGCCAACGCCTCCGACAAGTGCGCGGTCGCGCTGTTCACGAAGTCGGTCCAGGACTACTGGACCAAGACCTTCCCGGAGCAGGCGAACGGGCAGTACCAGCCGATCAAGTCAGTCGTCTTCGGCGGCCAGACGGACTCCGGGTGCGGCCCGGCCGCCTCCGCGATGGGCCCGTTCTACTGCCCCAACGACACCACTGTGTACCTGGACTCCACCTTCTTCGACCAGATGCTCGAGGGCGACCTCGGGGCGAAGGGCGGCCCGTTCTCGATCGGGTACGTCGTCGCCCACGAGTACGGCCACCACGTCGAGAACCAGCTCGGGATCCTCGGCAGGATGCGGACCCAGCAGGGCCCCAGGAGCGACGGCGTGAAGGTCGAGCTGATGGCCGACTGCCTGGCCGGGATGTGGGCCAAGGACGCCCAGCAGACAGTGGACCAGGACGGCAACAGGATCATCGAGGACCTGAACGCCGACGACATCTCCCGGGCCATCGACGCCGCCCAGGCGGTGGGTGACGACCGGATCCAGCAGCAGTCCTCCGGCCGGGTCAATCCTGAGGTGTGGACCCACGGGTCATCGGCCCAGAGGGAGCACTGGTTCAATGTGGGTCTGGAGGAAGGGTCCCTGCGGGCCTGCAACACCTTCGCCCCCGGGGCGCTCTGAGCAGGCCCCACCCCGAACAGCACCGAGGAGACGCATGTCCACCGCCGCCCCCGAGACCAAGCACGCCGGTACGCCGGAGGACCAGGAGATCCTCGCGATCGCCCGGGAGCAGGTGCTGGAGCGCGGCGTACCGCTCACCGAGGAGCAGATCCTCCGCGTGATGCGCACCTCCGACGAGGCGCTGACCGACCTGCTCGCGCTCGCGCACGAGGTCCGGATGAAGTGGTGCGGCCCGGAGGTCGAGGTCGAGGGCATCGTCTCGATCAAGACCGGCGGCTGCCCCGAGGACTGCCACTTCTGCTCCCAGTCCGGCCAGTTCACCTCCCCGGTGCGCTCGGTCTGGCTGAACATCCCCGAGCTGGTCAAGGCCGCCGAGCAGACCGCCGCCACCGGCGCGTCGGAGTTCTGCATCGTCGCCGCGGTCCGCGGCCCGGACGAGCGCCTGATGACCCAGATGCGCGACGGCGTGAAGGCGATCAAGGAGGCCGTCGACATCGAGGTCGCCGCCTCCCTCGGCATGCTCACCCAGGAGCAGGTCGACCAGCTCGTCGAGATGGGCGTGCACCGCTACAACCACAACCTCGAGGCCGCGAAGAGCTTCTTCCCGCAGGTCGTCACCACGCACTCCTGGGAGGAGCGCTGGGACACCTGCCTGATGGTCCGCGAGTCCGGCATGGAGCTGTGCTGCGGCTGTCTGGTGGGCATGGGCGAGACCGTGGAGCAGCGCGCCGAGCTGGCCGCGCAGCTCGGCGAGCTCCAGCCCGACGAGGTCCCGCTGAACTTCCTCAACCCGCGTCCGGGCACCCCGTTCGGCGACCTGCCGCTGATGGAGTCCACCGAGGCGCTGCGCACCATCGCGGCGTTCCGGCTGGCGCTGCCCCGCACGATCCTCCGGTACGCCGGCGGCCGCGAGCTGACCCTGGGCGACCTGGGCACCCGCGACGGCCTGCTCGGTGGCATCAACGCGGTCATCGTCGGCAACTACCTGACCACGCTGGGCCGGGACCCGAAGGAGGACCTCGCCCTCCTGGAGGACCTCAAGATGCCGATCAAGGCGCTCAGCAGCAGCCTGTGAGCCCGGGAGCCGACACTGTCGTGACCGACCAGTACTGCGGGCACTGCGGCGAGGCGCTCGACGCCCGCGGCCACGAGGCCTGCGCCGAGCGTCTCCGGATGGAGCCGCCCCGCTTCTGCACGCACTGCCGCCGCCGGATGCAGGTCCAGGTGTCGCCGACCTCGTGGACGGCCCGATGTGTGGAGCACGGGGAAATCGTCTCTCCATGACCGACCTGCTCACGTTCGACCGGGACCACCTGTGGCACCCGTACTCCTCGATGACCGCGCCGTCGCCGGTCTACCCGGTGCTCTCGGCGTCCGGGACCCGGCTGCGGCTGGACCGCGACGGCCGCGAGGTCGAGGTCGTGGACGCGATGTCCTCGTGGTGGTGCGCGATCCACGGGTACGCCGTCCCGGAGCTCGACGCGGCGGTGCGCAAACAGCTGGACGCGATGAGCCACGTGATGTTCGGCGGGCTCACCCACGAGCCGGCCGTCGAGCTCGGTCGCCGGCTGGTCCGACTCGCTCCCGAGGGCCTGGACAAGGTGTTCTTCGCCGACTCCGGCTCGGTCTCGGTCGAGGTCGCGATGAAGATGGCCTGGCAGGCGCACGCGGCCGACGGCCTGACCCGCACCAAGATGTTCACGATCCGCGGCGGCTACCACGGCGACACCTTCTCCCCGATGAGCGTCACCGACCCCGAGGGCGGGATGCACTCGATGTACGGCGGCCTGCTCATCGAGCACGTCTTCGCGGACCGTCCGCCGCGCCGGGGTGAGCCGCTCGACGACTGGAAGGCGAGCACCACCGCCCTGTTCGAGCAGCACGCCGACGAGATCGCCGCGGTGGTCGTCGAGCCGCTGCTCCAGGGCGCCGGCGGGATGCACGTCTACGACCCCGAGGCAGTGCAGCACCTGGCCGCGCTGGCCCGGGCGCACGGGGCGCTGCTGATCTTCGACGAGATCGCGACCGGCTTCTGGCGGACCGGTCCGCTGTGGGCCGGGACCGGGCACGCCGGGGTGACCCCGGACATCCTCTGCGTCGGCAAGGCGCTCACCGGCGGCTACCTGACCCTGGCGGCGGTGATCACCAGCGCGGAGGTGGCGGCCCGGGTGGACGCCAGCCCGGCGCGGGCGATGATGCACGGCCCGACCTTCATGGCGAACCCGCTGGCCTGCGCGGTCGCGTCGGCCAGCCTGGACCTGCTGGAGTCGCGTGGCGCGGCGGACGACGTACGGATCGTCGGGGACCTGCTGCGGACCGGCCTGTCGCCCGCGGTCGGCCACCGGGCCGTCGCCGACGTCCGCACGATCGGTGCCGTCGGGGTCCTGGAGCTGTGGGAGCCCGTCGACGTCGCCCGGGTCACCGCCGCGGCGCTGGACCGCGGGGTCTGGGTCCGGCCGTTCCGGAACCTGGTCTACACGATGCCGCCGTACGTGAGCACCGCGGAGGACGTCGCGACCATCACTGCTGCGATGATCGGTGCCGTGGACGAGGTGCACGGATGAGCAGCTTCACCGACTGGCTCGCCGAGCGGGCCGCGGCCCGGGAGGCGGCGGGCCTGACCCGGCGGCTGGTCGCCAGCGACACCGCCGGTCCGATGATCGACCTGGCCGGCAACGACTACCTGGGGCTCTCCCGGCACCCCCGGGTGGTCCGGGCGGCGGCGGACGCCGCACTGGCCCACGGCGGCGGCGCGGGCGCGTCCCGGCTGGTCACCGGCACGCTCTCCGTCCACGAGGAGCTCGAGACGGCCCTGGCCGCCTTCACCGGGTTCCCGGCCGCGCTGGCCTTCTCGACCGGCTACCACGCGAACCTCGCGGCGGTCGCCGCGCTCGCCGACGCCGACACCCTGATCGTCTCCGACGCCCACGTGCACGCCTCGATGATCGACGCCTGCCGGCTGTCCCGCGGCACCGTCCAGGTCGTCCCGCACAACGACGTCGCCGCCGTCGAGGCAGCCCTCGGCGCGCGGACCCGGCCGCGGGCCCTCGTCCTGGTCGAGACCGTGTACTCGGTGCTCGGCGACGCCGCACCGGTGGCCGCGCTCGCCGAGGCCTGCGCCCGCCACGACGCGGTCCTGGTCGCCGACGAGGCGCACGCGCTCGGGGTCTGCGGGCCCCGCGGCCAGGGCCTGCTGCACGAGGCGGGCCTGGGCGGCACCGACCACGTGATCGGCACACTGACGCTGAGCAAGTCGTTGGGCTCCCAGGGCGGTGCCGTCCTGTCCACGCCGGCGGTCCGCGAGCACCTGGTCAACACCGCCCGCCCGTTCATCTACGACACCGGGCTGGCCCCGGCCGCCACCGGAGCGGCGCTGGAGGCGCTCGCCGTCGTCGCCGAGGAGCCCGCACGGGTCGCCCGGGTCCGCGAGGTGGCGGCGACGCTCGCCGAGGCCTGCGGGGTCCCGCCGGTCGCCGGCGCGGTGCTCGCCGTCCCGATGCC
>NZ_JBFRDX010000011.1:0-128252 GCF_052114005.1 Marmoricola sp. RAF53
TTCAACGTCACGCCATGCTCACGGCGTCGGGCGACGTTCACGACGTCGTCACGGAACTCCTTGGGGAACGGCTTCGGCACGGGGCACATCCTTCCAGCGGCACCGCTCGGCACCACAGATCAGATGTCACCTATCCGTGCAGCAGACCCAACGGCTCGAGATCTCCGACCTACGCCGGAAGCTCGCCCCGGCAATGCGGCGCACCGAGGCGGCCCTCGCCGTGCGGACGACCGCAGAGCTGACGCATCGGGCGCTGGCAGACCTGGTCGCCTGCTCGACCACGACGGACCCGCTGCCGTTGTTCGACCAGGTCGTCGGACAAGCGACGGCTCAGTTCTTCTTCGGACCCAACAGCCAACACTTCGCCCAGGCAACAGACGGGCTCTTCACAGCCCTGGCCCACACGATCGGCAATCCGTGGGCTGGACCATCCTGGGTGCCGACTCGGGCACGTCGCGAGATCAATGCGCGCCACCGAGACCTGCAAAACCAGATCACCGCGCACTTGCGGACCACCGCCACTTCCCAGCCACCACGCGGAGCGGCTGATTCCTTCTGGACCAAGTGCCGTGCCGACTTGGGACCGAAGGCGCGGCGAGACGTGGTGGCCGACGCCCTGATCGGGTCCATGCTCGCGAGCTACCGGATTCCCGCTGCGCAAGCTTCCTCGGTCCTGTTGGTGCTGGCAGACAACCCGGGGCTGCAGGCCGAACTACGCGGGGAAGCGACTGCCTTCGGATCCTCCCTCGCGACCTCCACGCGTCCCATGGACGCGCGCCAATATCCGCTCACGATGCAGGTCGTTCTCGAGGCATTGCGCCTCTACCCGAGCACATGGCTGATCCGGCGAACCTGCGCACGCACGACGACCATCGGCACCTATACCGTGCCGGCTGGCCACCAGCTCTGGATCAGCCCCTACGTGATCGGCCGCGACCCCACCCTCTACGACGAGCCCGAGGCATTCCGGCCCGAACGCTGGAATTCGAACCGCCGCACGCCTGCACTTCTGTCCTTCGGCCACGGAACCCGGCGTTGCCCGGGCAACCACCTCGCGCTCGGGTTACTGGTCGCGACGACATTGAGCGCTCTCGGTCTAGGAACCGTCTACCGCGACAGCACGCCGATCACCGTGGATGCGCGCATCAACCTGGTCCCTCGCGGGCTCGCCATCGGGCTCGAGACATCAACCCAGGTCGCCAAGAGCGGCCCTTCACCTACGCCGTGACGTTCGACTTCCGAGCCGGCGATGCCTCGCTGAAACGCTCCCAAGCAGCCTGGCGCGAAACCCCGAGAGCCTTGCCGATCTCGGCCCACGAGATACCGCGCGCACGGATGAGCGCGACCCAGTCGCGAAGGAACTTGCCCACTTGGTCCGAGGTCATCGAGATGAGAGGGAGCCGGCTCAGCATCTCCGTGTCGCTCATGGTCTCCCACACCGGAACGCGGATCTCCTCGACTGACTCCTCCGAACTGAAAACCTGGTGGTAGTAGTCCAGGCAATCGCGACACATCATCGCGCCGAGCCCGCCGGCGAAGCGCGTGTCCTTGTCGCCGATGAGACCGCAGAAGGAACAGACCTTGCCCACCGACGTGAACTCCATGGCTACCCCTCGGTTTCGCAGATGCGCGCGTGCTCGACAAACCCAGTCTGCACCATCGACCTACGTTGACTTGGGGGACTCCGCCGGGCTATCTGCCTCGTCCGGCTCCGTGCCGTGGAACCGTTCCCAGGCCGCCTGGCGGGTCACGCCGAGCGCCTCACCGATCTCAGACCATGGCACTCTGCGTCGGCGCAGGCCCGCGACCCAGGCAGTCAACAGCGCATCGGTCTGATCGGAGGCGCGCGCGATCGCGGGCACCATCGCAAGCAGATCCCGATCAGTTGCATCCGGTCCCAGCTGCTGGACAGATGGTCGCTCGACTCCCGACGCGAACTGGTCCAACGACTGTTCGGCGCAACGCCGACATACAACGGCGGCGATCCCCCGCACGAAGTCGCGCCGAACGGGAAGCGGTGACCCGCAGAGGCAGCAGACCAGATCCCCCTCCCTCCGATCCACTCTGGCTCACCCTTCCCTGACTTCCTCGTCGTCTGTCATGGTTACCTTGACACATCGACGAGAGCCCGACGTTCGAACCTGTGCAGGCCGACGTCAAGGAAGAGAGACCGCATGGTTGCCCCCAACACCTCCTCGACTGCCCAGACCTACGTTGCAGTCCTCAAGGCAAAGCAAGGCGAGCTGCTGGCGATCCATTCGACTCCTCCGCACGAGTTCATTCCTCTGCTCGAGGTGGCGCAGCCAGGCAAGGTCGAGGCCATCGCGCGTAGCTGGCCGCACCCGAAGGACGTCGCGTGGGTCCAGCCGATCGACCTTGATGGCGCCGACGCCGATGCTTGGGCACTGGCGGTCGCCGACCTGTTTTCGGGTCTCCGCGACAGGGGGGCTGCGGCTGTGCCGACTGTGACCCTCGACGAGACACCTCAGACGTACGACGCCGTGCGCTCGGTCGTCGCGGCCGACGGCAGGGGGCTGGTGCTGCGGATCGATTGCGAAGACGCACTTGAGGACACGCCGGCGGCGCTCGAGTCCGCTATCCGGGCGGTACTGGTCCACGTCGGTGTCGATCCGCACCAGGTCGACCTGGTGCTGGACGCCGGCCTGGTTTCTGGATCCGCGGTTGTGCAGTCCAGCGCAGCGAGTGCAGCGCTTGCAGCCCTTCCGTTCCTCAACTCCTGGCGCAACCTGACCGTGGCGTTCTCGGGCTTCCCCGAGCTGGTCAGCAGCCATGTCCCGGTCTCAAGCGTGGGCGCACTTCCCCGCACGGACGCTGCTGCATTCGCCCAGCTGTCGAGCAGGTTCGCGGCGCGCGACCTCACGTACGCCGACTACGGCGTCGGTGTTCCCACGTATGCCGACGTGAGCTGGAGCCCGATCCCCAACATCCGGTACGCAGTCGATGGGGAATGGATCATTCACAGAGCAGCGACCAGAACCAATCCAAGCCCGCAGTACATCGAGCTTGCTCGCAACATTGCCGCTGCTCCCTACTTCGCCGGTCCCGCGTTCAGCGCCGGCGACGAGTACATCGACTCTGTGGCTAGCGGACTCGCCGGGCCAGGAAACGCGATGTCGTACCTGAAAGCTGCGATGTCGCGGCACTTTCGGGTCGTCCTGAGCTCGCTCGCCACCCGCGGCGTGCCCTGAGCCGATCCCGGACCTCGGCCCGCAGCTGATCGACCTCGAGGTGGGTGGCGAGGCGGTCCCACAGTGCGTGGCGCGGCAGGCTCCTGACTCCGCGATCCAGGCCGAACTTGGTCAGGGCAGCGAGTGCTTCTTCTCGCCAGAGCAGTTGGGCGAGCGAAGCGGGTTGGATCGCGGGGTTCAGCCGCGCCTTCCGCTGATGACCTACTTGGACGCCGTCGGGACCTTGAGTCGCGACCAGGATGCCCCACCAGGAGGGGAGCATCTGCCGCGCCTTGACCAGGTGCGAGTCCGCTACGACGAGCACTGCGTAGTCAAGAACCTGGCCGTACGCCTCCACCTGGTTCGGCAATCGATCGAGTCGGTCGCGCGCACTCTTCACCTCGTAGCCCGTAAAGGATCCGTTGACGACCGCCAAGTCGACGCGGCCCTGCCCACACACACCCAACTCGTCGACGAGGAGCGTCTCGCCTTCGGGGGCGGATGCGTGCTCCTCCAGGAGCCGCGCACGCAAGGCCTCGCGCACGTCGTGGTCACGCATGCTCGAACGTTACCGCGCGCAGGCGCCAACCGCTTTGCTACGCCTCGGGGAGCGGCGGCAGCCAGTCCGGGCGCGGGGGTTGGCGGCTGCGCCTCCGAGCGCACACGCGCAACGCAGCTGCCGGCGCGGTTCTTCTCGAAGACGTCGTCGGAATGGACCGCGGTCAAGTTCACTCCTCGGCAGGCCTCCGTGTTCAGCAACCGGGGACGCAGCGACCTCTACCGATCAGCCGAGTCCGGGTCAATGCTCATCGCCGATCGACGGCCCAGATCTCCAGCGACAACCTCTTCGACCGCCTCGATCAGGTCCCCTTGCTGCTTCACAATGCCGACCGGCTCTACGGAGGCGCGAGCGACGCCTACCGCGAAACTCTCAACAGCGCAGTCTTCAAATTCTTTGAGATCGACTGCGTCATGCGCGACGGGCTCCACGCCCCGATGGTCGTCCAGGCACCGCTCACAGGCCCAGTCGCCGCAGTAACTCGGCAAAAGGAAAGGACCCTCGGGGAGCGTTCGCTCCCCGAGGGTTCCAACCTGTCTCATCTGGCGGTGACGGAGGGATTTGAACCCTCGGTGGACTTGCGCCCACAAACGCTTTCGAGGCGTTCTCCTTAGGCCGCTCGGACACGTCACCGCCGACGAGGTTACCGGAGGGGAGCCGCGGTCCCGAAATCGGGTCGAGCCGGGCGCGTGCAACGTGCATGCAACGTCGTACGGCGCACGCTCGCGGGACCCGACCTTCGACCCTGGCGTGCTCACCCATGACCCTGTCTACTGGATCCATGACACCCGGTGCTCCCGGAGCACAGATGCGGGCCGAGGTCGCCGACTCCTGGCACCTCTCGGCCGCTGCCGGCGTGTCCACGGAGGACGTCGAGGCGCCGATCACCCTGGCCGAGGACGATCTCCAGGACCACCGTGCCGCCCATCCGCTGGCGCAGGTGTTCCCCCTCCTGGACGACGTCCTCGGTCAGGCGGCGCGCGACTGCGACGCGATCATGGCGGTCTCCGACCACGAGGGCCAGCTGCTCTGGGTCTGCGGCACCCCGGCCACGCTGCGGCGGGCCGAGTCGATCGGGTTCGTCGAGGGCAGCAACTGGGACGAGCGCCTGGCCGGAACCAACGCTCCCGGCCTCGCGCTGCGGCTCGACCGGCCGACCCAGGTACGCCGCGCCGAGCACTTCCGCCGCTCGGTGCAGCAGTGGTCCTGCGCGGCCACCCCGATCCACGACCCGGCGTCGACCAGCCTGCTGGGCGTCCTCGACATCACCGGGAACGACGACATCGCGGTGCCGCAGACCCTGGCGATGGTGCGCGCGGCCGCCAGGATGGCCGAGTCCGAGCTGGCCCGGGAGAAGCTGGTCCGGGCGACCCCGGCCGAGACCGCGCCGAACGGGATGCACCTGGTGATCGAGTCACTGGGCCGCACCGATTCGCTGCTCACGATCAACGACGGCCGCGGGCACCGGCACCAGCTCCGGCTCTCGCCGCGGCACAGCGAGATCCTGCTGCTCCTCGCCTCCGCCCCGCGCGGGCTGTCCGGCGACGAGCTCGCGGTGCTGGTCTACGAGGACGACGGCGCCTCCTCGACGTTGCGCGCCGAGCTCAACCGGCTCCGCGGCCTGCTCGGCGACGACGTGCTCGCCTCCCGGCCGTACCGGCTCGCCGGCTCGGTCACCGCGGACTGGCTCGCCCTGGAGGCCCAGCTCGCCGCCGGCGACCTGCGCTCGGCGATGCGCGGCTACCGCGGCCCGATCCTGCCGCGCTCCTCGGCCCCCGGGGTCGTCCGGCTGCGGGAGCAGCTGCACATGAGCCTGCGCGAAGCCGTCCGGCGCAGCCGTCAGCCCGACCTGATGTCCACCTGGACCCGGTCGAGCTGGGGCAGCGACGACTACGACATGTGGCAGGCCCAGCGGGCCGCCGTCGGCCCCGGCTCGCCGATGCTGCCGCTGATCGACGGCCAGCTCAGCCGGCTGGACCGGGAGCTCGGCTGAAGAGGCAGCCAGCGACTACCAGGTCTTGTACTCGTCGAAACGTGCCTCGGACTCCCGCAGAACCGCATCCCAGTCCTCGCGCACAGGCTCGACCTCCGGGAGGTTCTCGATCGCCCACCGCACCATCGATTCGAAGCTGACGCGAGGCGATGGGATCGGCGACCGCTCGAGAAAGACCCCCGATGGCGCGAGAGCAAGACTCCCCACGTGCCAGTGCGGCTCGATGTGATGGCTCCTGCCGCTCGGGTGCCAGTGCGCGGCGATCCACTCACGGCGCGAGTCGTCCAACACGGCGTACATGTATCCGCTGGTCGAGACTCGGAACCGCTCTCGACCTGCCGACTGCCCGAGATCCTGGATCTCGAAGTGCATCTGAGCGCTCAACCGGAACTTCGCACCGATGGGAACCGGCGTCCCCTCGTTCAGGGACCACATGTGGGTACTGCCGACCTCTGTCGACCTCGGACTCAGCGTGAAATGCGCTGTGCCGAGGCAGGCCATCGCCCCTCGGAGGGGGTCGAGGAAAGCCTGCACCGCCTCGTACGGACTGCCTCCCGGCACAGGTCAGCGGACGTACGGAAGCAAGAATTCGATGGCCTGAACGTCTTGGTCCGGCCAGTCCGGGGGAAGATCTTCCGAGTCGAAGGCCTCCAGGAAGCGCGCGGCACTCACGTCAAGGCGCTGACGGCAGGCGCGCTCGAAGAGCTCCCGGCCCTCTACCTCGGACAGTTCGTGGACTGTCACCTCAGGAACGGCGCCGTTGAGTGTCGTCATGTCGATCTCCTCGCGTCCGATCTCAAATGTACCCGGCGCCATCGTCGCCGTGCACCGCAAACCTAGACGTCTCCTCCGACAGGAGGTCGGGTCCGGACCTCGGCAACGTCCCTGCAACGTCGCCGTTCCTAGCGTGTGAGCCACACCACAACCTCACTGCTAGGAGCCCGACGATGACTGTCTACGCACCCCCCGGAACCGCCGACTCACTGGTCGCCGTCAAGCCGCGCTACGACCACTTCATCGGGGGCGAGTGGGTCGCCCCGGCCACCGGCGAGTACTTCGAGAACATCAGCCCGGTCAACGGCAAGCCCTTCACCGAGATCGCCCGCGGCACCGAGGCGGACATCGAGAAGGCGCTCGACGCCGCGCACGCCGCCGCACCCGCCTGGGGGAAGACCTCGCCGGCCGAGCGGGCGATCATCCTCAACAAGATCGCCGACCGGATCGAGGAGAACCTCGAGCTCCTCGCGGTCGCCGAGACCTGGGACAACGGCAAGCCGGTCCGCGAGACGAAGGCCGCGGACCTGCCGCTCGCCGTCGACCACTTCCGCTACTTCGCCGGCGCGGTCCGGGCCCAGGAGGGCGGGATCAGCGAGATCGACTCCGACACCTACGCGTACCACTTCCACGAGCCGCTCGGCGTGGTCGCCCAGATCATCCCGTGGAACTTCCCGATCCTGATGGCCACCTGGAAGCTCGCCCCCGCGCTCGCCGCCGGCAACGCCGTGGTGATCAAGCCGGCCGAGCAGACGCCGTGGTCGATCCTGGTGCTCCTCGAGCTGATCGGCGACCTGCTCCCCGCCGGCGTCCTCAACGTCGTCAACGGGTTCGGCGTCGAGGCCGGCAAGCCGCTCGCCTCCAGCAACCGGATCGCGAAGGTCGCCTTCACCGGCGAGACCACCACCGGGCGGCTGATCATGCAGTACGCCAGCCAGAACCTGATCCCGGTGACCCTCGAGCTCGGCGGCAAGAGTCCCAACATCTTCTTCGACGACGTCGCCCGCGAGAACGACGCCTTCTACGACAAGGCGCTCGAGGGCTTCGCGATGTTCGCCCTCAACCAGGGCGAGGTCTGCACCTGCCCGTCCCGGGCGCTGGTCCAGGACGGGATCTACGCCGACTTCGTCCACGACGCCGTCACCCGGGTCGAGAAGATCGTCCAGGGCAACCCGCTCGACGACAACACGATGATCGGCGCGCAGGCCTCCAACGACCAGCTGGAGAAGATCCTGTCCTACCTCGACATCGGCAAGCAGGAGGGTGCCCGCGTCCTCACCGGCGGCGAGCGCAACGTCCTCGAGGGCGACCTCGCCGAGGGCTACTACGTCCGCCCGACCATCTTCGAGGGCAACAACGCGATGCGGATCTTCCAGGAGGAGATCTTCGGCCCGGTGGTCGCGCTGACCTCGTTCGGCTCCGAGGCGGACGCCCTGAAGATCGCCAACGACACCCTGTACGGCCTCGGCGCCGGGGTCTGGTCCCGCGACGCCGCGCTCTCCTTCCGGATGGGCCGGGGCATCCAGGCCGGCCGGGTCTGGACGAACTGCTACCACGCCTACCCCGCGCACGCCGCGTTCGGCGGCTACAAGCAGTCCGGCATCGGCCGGGAGAACCACAAGATGATGCTCGACCACTACCAGCAGACGAAGAACCTGCTGGTGTCGTACAGCCCGGACGCGCTCGGGTTCTTCTGATGCCCGACCGGGTCGGACTGACCGGTGAGGCGGCGGAGCTCCTCCGCCGCCTCACCACCCGGCACGGTCCGCTGATGTTCCACCAGTCCGGCGGCTGCTGCGACGGGTCCTCGCCGATGTGCTTCCCCGACGGCGACTTCCTCACCAGCGACGCCGACGTGCACCTCGGCGACCTCGACATCGGCCTGGCCCGGCCGGTGCCGTTCTGGATGTCGGCGTCCCAGTTCGCCTACTGGTCGCACACCCACCTGACCGTCGACGTGGTCCCCGGCCGCGGCTCCGGCTTCTCCGTCGAGGCGCCCGAGGGCGTGCGGTTCCTGATCCGCTCGCGCCTCTTCACCGACGCGGAGGCCGAAGCGCTTCAGCCGCGCTGACCGGCGAAGAACTCCTCGAGGAGCGCGGTCGAATACGCGGCGAGGACACCGGAGACGACCTCGGGCCGGTGGTTCAGCCGGCGGTCCCGTACGACGTCCCACAGCGAACCGACCGCGCCGGCCTTCTCGTCGTACGCGCCGAAGACGAGGCGTTCGACGCGCGCGAGCACGATCGCGCCGGCGCACATCGTGCACGGCTCCAGGGTCACCACCAGGGTGCAGCCGGCGAGCCGCCACTCACCGACCCGGGCGGCGGCCGCGCGCAGGGCGACCACCTCCGCGTGGCCGGTCGGGTCGTGGTCGCGCTCGCGGACGTTGGCGCCGGCCCCGATCACGGTGCCCTCGGGATCGATCACCACCGCACCGATCGGGACGTCGCCGCTGGCGCGCGCGGTCTCGGCGACGTCGAGGGCGAGCCGCATCGCCGCGGACCAGTCGGTCATCGCGCTCTCAGTCGGCCAGGCCGACGAGGGCGTCGAACTCGGCGCCGAAGCCGAGCTGGTCGGCGATCTCGCTGAGCACGTCCTCGGGGAGCAGGTCCCAGTCATCGAGCAGCTCGCCCATCTCGGCGGCCGCGAACCCCATGTCGGCGACTATGCCGAGGTCCCCGGCGGGCACCTGGTCCTCGTCGTCGAGGTCGACGTGCACTCCCAGGTGGTCGACCGCGGAGCGGGCGATCGGCCAGTCGGTCGCGGCGGAGGCGTCGGAGATCAGCACCCGGACCGTGGAGCCCTGGGCCCGGATCAGCAGCACGAAGTCCTCGTCGACGGCGACCAGGGCCAGCGCCCCGGTCTCGCCCGGGTAGCGGCGCAGCTCACGGCAGATCGTGTCGACGTCGTCCAGCGACCGCTCGGGCAGGTCGGCGACGTGCCAGTCGCCCTCGTCGAGGTACGCCACGACGGCCAGGTCGATCGCCTCGACCTCGGCATCGGTCACGTCGGTCATGGTGCGCACCTTCCCCGACTCCTGGCCCCGACTCATCGGCTGCTCCTTGAGATGGTGGCAGAACACGGAGGCCGCGCCAACTGCGTAACCTGACCTTCATGCGCCTGCACGTCGTCGATCACCCGCTGGTCTCCCACAAGCTGACCACGCTCCGCGACCAGAACACCGCGTCGCCCGAGTTCCGCCGCCTCACCGAGGAGCTGGTCACGCTGCTCGCCTACGAGGCCACCCGCGAGGTCCGGGTCGAGGAAGTGACCGTGCAGACGCCGGTCGCTCCCGCCCACGGGCTCGCGCTGAGCCGGCCGCGGCCGCTCGTCGTACCGATCCTGCGCGCCGGCCTGGGCATGCTCGAGGGCATGATGCGGCTCGTTCCCACCGCGGAGGTGGGGTTCCTGGGCATGATCCGCAACGAGGAGACCCTGCAGGCGGAGACGTACGCCGAGCGCCTGCCGGTCGACCTGTCCGGCCGGCAGTGCTACGTCCTCGACCCGATGCTCGCCACCGGCGGCACCCTCGCCGCGGCGCTGAAGTTCCTCACCGACCGGGGAGCGGACCACATCACCGCGATCTGCCTGCTTGCCGCGCCGGAGGGTGTCGCCAACCTGGAGGCGGGCGTCGCTGGTCTGGACATCCCGATCACCGTCGTCACGGCGGCACTGGACCAGAAGCTCAACGAGAAGGGCTACATCGTGCCCGGGCTCGGCGACGCCGGTGACCGGCTCTACGGCCTGGCCCAGTAGCTCAGTAGGTCGAGAAGATCATGATCCGGCCGGTCGCCACCGCGACCATCACCAGGACCACGACCGCACCGAGGATCAGGTAGCCGTACTCGCGGTCGTGCCGGTCCCGGTCCCTCTCGGGCGCGGCGTAGCGGTAGCCGTCGGTCGGGCTGATCTTGAAGTCATCGGTGCGCATGACGATCGCCTCCACGGCTCAGGCTACGCCGCCACCGGACCGGATTGAAGGGAGCAGGAGGCCGGATTCAACGGCTTCAGTCGAGCTGCTGCCCGACCAGGTCCCCGATCAGGTAGGTGACGAGCATGGCGAGCAGGCCGCCGGTCACGTTGCGGAGCATCGCACGGCGTACGTCGGCCTCGGCGAACCGGGCGGAGGCGAAGCCGGTGAGCATCAACGCGAGCACCACCGCGATCACGGTGCCCACCACGCGGGCGTTCTCGGGGAGCAGGGTGATGGTGAGCAGCGGCAGCGCCGCACCGAGGGTGAACGCGATCATCGAGGCCAGCGCCGCCTGCGCCGGGCTGGTCAGCTGGTCGGGGTCGATGTTGAGCTCGGCGTCGGCGTGCGCGGCCAGGGCGTCGTGCGCGGTCAGCTCCTCGGCCACCTGCCTGGCCAGCTGCTCGGAGAGTCCCTTGTCGCGGTAGATGCCGGCGAGCTCGGCGAGCTCCTCCTCCGGCTCCTCGGCCAGCTCGCGACGCTCCTTGGCGATCAGCGCCGCCTCGGTGTCGCGCTGGGTGCTCACCGAGACGTACTCCCCGGCGGCCATGCTCAGCGCCCCGGAGATCAGGCCGGCGAACCCGGCGAGGAAGATCGTCTGCCGGTCGCTGGTCCCACCGGCGACACCCATCACCAGGCCGGCGACCGAGACGATGCCGTCGTTCGCGCCGAGGACCGCCGCGCGCAGCCAGTTGAGCAGCCCGGAGACGCTCCGGTGGTGCGGTTCGTCGTCGTGCGGGCCGAGCTCGGCGTCCGCAGGCAGCTCTGCTTCGGCGGTCATGCGCCCAATCCACCATGCGACCGGGACCGGTCGCAACGAAGGCAAGCCTGGGTTGGCAGAGGGGCTAGGCGCGCGCCGCGTGCAGCGCGATGACCTCGTCGACCCAGGCCGGCACCAGCGCGGTCGCCGCGCCCTGGCGGGACTCGTGGAAGTCGCTGTTCGCGGCCCGCTCCAGGTTGAGCTCGAGGGTCCGGCTGCCGCCGGCGTGCGCGTAGTCGACGAAGCCTGCCGCCGGGTAGACGACGCCGGAGGTGCCGATCGAGACGAAGAGGTCGCAGCTGAACAGCGCGCGGTGGATGTCGTCCATCCCGTAGGGCATCTCACCGAACCAGACGACGTCGGGCCGGAGCGCCGCGGTGCCGCAGGACGGGCAGTCCGGCTCGTCGATGAGCGTCCCGCCCCACGTCGTACGCCGGTCGCAGGCCACGCACCAGGCGACGCCGAGCTCGCCGTGCATGTGGTGGACCCGGCGCGAGCCGCCGCGCTCGTGCAGGTCGTCGATGTTCTGGGTGACCAGGAACAGGTCGTCGCCGAGCGTCTCCTCGAGCCGGGCGAGGGCGACGTGGGCGGCGTTCGGTGCGACCCGGCCCAGGCCGGCGCGGCGCTCGTCGTAGAAGCGCTGCACCAGGCTCCGGTCGGCGGCGAACGCCTCCGGCGTGGCGACGTCCTCGGGGTGGTGTCCCTCCCAGAGCCCGTCGGCGTCGCGGAAGGTGGCCAGCCCGGACTCGGCGGAGATACCGGCACCGGTGAGCACGACGACCTTCACGCGGTGCAGGGTATCCCCGCCGACCTGGCCCGGGGCGGGCGGCTCAGCCGGCGACGGTGAACCGGGTCCGGACGTGGGCCGGGTTCTCGATCTCGTCGACGAGGGCCAGGGCGTAGTCCGCGATGCTGATCCGGTCGCCGACCGGCGACTCGGTGCCGAGCGTGTAGCTGCCGGTGCGCTCGCCGGGCGCGATCACCGGGGCCGGCGACAGGTAGGTCCAGTCGACGTCGGCCGGGGCGTCGCGCAGGATCTCGAGCGAGGCCGCACCCTTGAGCGCCTCGGCCTTGTAGAGCTCCGGGAACTCCGGGGTGTCGACGAGGCGGACACCGTCGACGGTGAGGCTGCCCGCGCCGCCGACCACCACGAGCCGGCGGTCGCCGAGGGTGGCGGCCAGGTTCGCGATCGTGTCGGGGAAGCGGGTGCCGTCGTCCTCGGTCCGGCTGGGACCGACGGCGGAGACGACCACGTCGTGCTTCTCGGCGACGGCGGTCGCGAACTCCGGGTCGTGGGCGTCCCCGGTGACGTCGGACCCGCCGCGACGGCTGATCCCGGTGACGTCGTGGCCGCGGCTGGCGGCCTCGCTGACGATGGCGCTGCCGATCGCGCCGGTGGCGCCGTACACGGCGATCTTCATGACTGCTCCTCAGTGGTTGGGGGTTCAACTTCCCTTCCACGGTATGCATTGGATACTGAGTACTTCAACGTGCTATAGATACCTTATGGAAACCATGAACCTGCCCCCGGACGCGTTCGCACGGGACTGCGCCTCGCGCGTGGTCCTGGACCGGATCGGCGACCGCTGGACGGTCCTCGTCGTCGTCGCGCTCGCCGACGGCAGGTTGCGCTTCTCCGAGCTTCGCCACCGGATCGAGGGCATCACCCCGAAAGTCCTGACCCAGACGCTCCGCGCACTCGAGCGCGACGGGATCCTGCTCCGGGAGGTGTTCGCCGAGGTCCCTCCCCGGGTCGAGTACGAGCTCACCGACCTCGGCCGCGACCTGCTCGCCCCGATCGACGCGGTCCGGATCTGGGCCGAGGAGCATGCCGCCCGGATCGTCCGGAACCGCGAGGCGCACGACGCCGACTGACCCAATTGTCCGATTCGGGACCCGTGCGGCCGTCTCCGCGGTTAGCGTCTGCGCATGACTGATCTCGGGCCGCTGACCCCTGCCCCGGCATCGGCGGGGCGCGCGCACGAGCACGACATCCCGATGTGGGTCATCTGGACGGCCGTCGTGCTGCTCGTCTGCGGCGCCGGCATGGTCGCCTTCGCGTTCCTCGCCCAGCAGCGGGCCAAGGCCGACGGACCCGACTACCCGGCCAGCTGGGACCCGCGGGTGCTGCCGTACGTGCAGGCCGCGCAGGACCAGCGCGACCTGACCTTCCTGCACCCGGTCACCGTCCGCTTCCTCTCCGACGCCGAGTTCGACAAGACCGTCAGCGCCGACGAGTCGAAGCTGACGAAGGAGGACCGCGCCGAGATCGAGCGGTCCACCGGACTCATGCGCGCGCTCGGCCTGATCCACGGCGACGTCGACCTGTTCAGCGCGTTCAACGACGTGCACACCTCGGGCACGCTCGCCTACTACTCCTTCGAGGACCAGCGGATCACCGTCCGCGGCCAGCAGCTGGCGCTCGCGTCGCACGCCACCCTGGTCCACGAGCTCACCCACGCCCTGCAGGACCAGCACTTCGGCATCGGCAAGCGGTTCCGTGCCCTGGCGAAGGAAGCGAAGGACGAGAAGGCCGGCACCACGCAGAGCGACGTGCTGCGCGCCCTCGTCGAGGGCGACGCGGACCGCACCGAGGACCTCTACCGGAAGGCGCTCCCGGTGAAGCAGCGCAAGCGTCTGGTGGCAGCCGAGAAGGCGAACGAGAAGAAGGCGATGGCGAAGGTCCCGGACGTGCCGAAGGTCGTGCTCGCCTACATCGGCGCGCCGTACGCGCTCGGCCGCGGGATGGTCGACGTCGTCGCCCAGGAGAACGGCGGCAGCCGCGGGATCAACGCGCTGTACGGCGACACCCCCGCCCACGACGCCGCCCTGCTCGACCCGTTCACCCTCGTCACCGGCCGCAGCCGTCCCGCGATGCCCGACCGGCCGGACCTGGCGAAGGGCGAGAAGAAGTTCGACGCCGGCGAGTTCGGCGCCCTCACCTGGTACCTGATGCTCGGCGAGAGACTCCCCCTCCGCGACGCGCTGGCCGCGGTGGACGGCTGGCACGGCGACGCCTACGTCGCGTTCGAACGGGACGGCAAGAGCTGCGCCCGGGCGACCTACGCCGGCGCGAGCACGGCCGGCGCGCAGGCGATGTACACCGCCCTCGTCCGCTGGACCCAGGCCGTGCCCGGGCACCGGGCGACCTCCGCGATCGACGGCAAGCGGGTCTCGTTCGAGACCTGCGACCCCGGAACCAAGGTCGGCAGCGGCAAGGGCCACGCCACCGACGCGCTCGGCTTCGCCCTCAGCCGGACCGCGCTCAGTCTCGAGTTCGCGAAGCTGGGGATGCCCGCCAAGGCCGCCCGCTGCTCCGGCGGTCGGCTGCTCCAGGAGTTCAGCGTCGCCCAGCTCAACGACCGCGGCTTCCTCACCAGCGCGGCGAACCAGGCGAGGCTGCGGCAGGTCGTCACCGGCTGCCGCTGAGGCGGTCGGCCTCGGAAAGTCCGCCGTGCGCGGACAGGCGGGATCAGCATGGGCGACCAGCGAGGAGTCTGGACCCTTCCCAGTAGCAACGCCGACCGATTGTGCTGTTCACCGTCGGCGACAGCCCGATGTACGACAACGACAGCACCTGGCGTTGGCGCGTGACCTGAGCTGCGGCCGGGTGCGACGTCGTGACTGTCCAGCAAGCTCTCGGACACTCGTCGCGACAACCACCCTGAACACCTACAGCCACCCTCGGCCGACGGCGGAGGATCGGACGCGCGCTGCGGCCAGCAGCCTGATGCGAGACGCGATGACCGGTCCAGCCCGGTGTCGATCCCTGCTAGTCGCGCGACAGGATGGAGATGACTTCTTCGCAGGCAAACATCCGGCCGTAACTGCTCCCGGTCACCTCGCGGAGAATCCCGTGCTCGACCAGCTTGGCGATGGCCGAGTTCGCTGGGGGGTAGGTCACGCCGTACTGCTTTGCCGCTTCCGTCGGCGTGATGATCGGAAACGCCCACAGATCTTCAGCAATCTTGAGCGCCACCCCTCGGACCTTGGCGTCATGCAACTCGTTCGCGATACGCGTGCGGAACTCCAGGAGCTCCTCGATCCGGCGGCTCCCGTCTGCGGCCTGGGCTTGAATCGCCTCACTGAAGAACACGAGCCACTCGTCGAAGTCCCCCGTCTTGCTGACTCGGAGCAGCTGGTCCTTGTACTCGTCCTTCCGAGCCTCGAGCCACGGAGACAGGTTCAGCACTGGATAGGTCAGCGCTCCCTCCGCTACCAGTTGGAGAGTCGCTACGAGGCGGCCGAGGCGCCCGTTGCCGTCGCTGAACGGGTGGAGCGTCTCGAACTGATAGTGCGCGAGCGCGAGGTTGATGATCAGCGGCACATCATCAGCCGTGTTGACCCACTTCTCCCACTCGGCCATGCCATCACCGACGACGTTGTCCGGCGGCGGAACAAAGCGGGATGCCTCGATTCCTCGGTGCCGCTCGACGATGTACACCGGGCCAGCTCGAAGGCGCCCACGATCGGCGTTGTCGCCGCGGGTTCCCTTCACCAAGATGGCCTGGAGCTCGCAGAGCATCGTGATGCAGATGGGCTTGACCTTGATCAGTTCCAGAGCACGCTCAACTGCCCGGATGTAGTTGCGAACCTCCCGCACCTCCGCGCTCAAGGAAGCTTCGTCGGCGAAGTCGGACTCGAGGATCTCACCGAACGTCGCCTAGGTGCCCTCCAGCGCTGAGGTGCTCTGCGCCTCTCGACGCAGAGCGGGCCTGACCATCAGGGCCGGGTTCGGTAGGCGGCGAACCGCGAAGTCCAATCGCCCGATCGCGAGCGCAGCATCCGCGGCTGCCTTGTGGGTGCTCAGCTTGAGGATGGGCTCGTAGGGCAACGGGTGTGGCACGTACGCGAAGTGGGAGTAGTCGCGCTTGAGGTAGTGATCGTGCCCGGAGATGGGGACAAGGTTCCCCTTCGCCTCAGGCAAGAACTCGTCTACCTGCACTTTTATACCTCTCTGCGACTCGCCATGATTCAACAGCCAACTTTGTTAGCGGACCTGAGGTCCCAGGCATGGATTCATAGGATCCGCCAAGATCCCTTAATTTCATCACTGAGATTCATAGGTCCAGCAACCAGCGGCACCCAAGCCCAAGCGAGGGGGGTCGCTGGGTCTCGGCAGTCGGCGGACTTTCTGCGGACCAGACGCGGACTCGAGGGTCGAACCGCCGCCTGACCTGCGCAAACGCCGCAGATCAGTAGTACCAGGGGTACGGCGACCAGTCCGGGTCGCGCTTCTCCAGGAACTGGTCGCGGCCCTCCTGGGCCTCGTCGGTCATGTACGCCAGGCGGGTGGTCTCGCCGGCGAAGAGCTGCTGGCCGACCAGGCCGTCGTCGATCAGGTTGAACGAGTACTTGAGCATCCGCTGCGCCGTCGGGCTCTTGCCGTTGATGAGCCGGCCCCACTCCAGGCCGGTCGCCTCCAGCTCGGCGTGCGGGACGGCCTTGTTGACGGTGCCCATCCGGACGCCGTCCTCGGCGGAGTACTCCTGGCCGAGGAAGAAGATCTCGCGGGCGAACTTCTGGCCGACCTGCCGGGCCAGGTACGCCGAGCCGAAGCCGCCGTCGAAGGACCCGACGTCGGCGTCGGTCTGCTTGAACCGGCCGTGCTCGATGCTCGCCAGGGTGAGGTCGCTGACCACGTGCAGCGAGTGCCCGCCGCCCGCGGCCCAGCCGTTGACCAGGGAGATCACGACCTTCGGCATGAACCGGATCAGCCGCTGGCACTCCAGGATGTGCAGCCGGGCCAGCCTGGCCTTGTCGATCGCGCTCGGCTCCTCGGCACCGGTGTCGTCGGCGCCGATCGTCTTGTCCTCGTACTGGTAGCCGGCCCGCCCGCGGATCCGCTGGTCGCCGCCGGTGCAGAACGCCCACTTGCCGTTCTTCTCGCTCGGGCCGTTGCCGGTCAGCAGGACGCAACCGACGTCGCCGGAGCTGCGGGCGTGCTCCAGGGTGCGCAGCAGCTCGTCGACGGTGTGCGGGCGGAAGGCGTTGAGCACGTCGGGCCGGTCGAACGCGATCCGGACGGTGCCGTGCGCCTTGGCGCGGTGGTAGGTGATGTCGGTCAGGTCCTCGAAGCCGGGGACGACGTCCCACGCGGAGGGGTCGAAGATCTGGCTGACTCCGTCGATCGCACTCATGGAGGGGAGGCTATCGGCCGGGAATGCGCAGCCGGTCCACGGGCATTCACCCGGTATGACATTGCAAGGTGAGTACGTCCCCAGCAAGGCGGGGTGGGTCCGGGACCAGGTGGCCGCGTTCGAGGCGTCCGACGGCGCCGAGGCGAACACGCTGCGCGACACCGGTGACCCGATCGTGGTGATCACCTCGGTCGGCGCGAAGTCGGGCAACCTCCGCAAGAACCCGGTGATGCGGGTCGAGCGCGACGGCAAGTACGTCGCGGTCGCGTCCAAGGGCGGTTCCCCCGACCAGCCGGAGTGGTACTTCAACTTCCTGGCCCACCCCGAGGTCGAGCTGCAGGACGGCGCGGTCCGGAAGACCTACACCGCCCGCCTGCTCAGCGGCGACGAGCGCGCCGACTGGTGGGCGCACGCGGCCAGCACCTGGCCGACGTACGCGTCGTACCAGAAGAAGACGGAGCGCGAGATCCCGGTCTTCCTGCTGGAGCCCACGGCCTGATTCAGGCGTTGCGCCGCAAGGAGGCGGCCATCGCGACCAGGTGGGCGAGCCGGGCGATCTCGGAGTCGAGGAACTGGGGGCCGCCGCGGCGGCCCACCACGACGAGCTCGTCGGCGTTGAGCGGGGAGCCGGCCACGACGAGGTCCTCCCACTCGGCCGGTACGTCGATCCGCTGCGCCTTCTCGACGTTCGCCGGCCAGGCGACACCGTCCGGGACCTTCTCCGGCGCGGCGCCGGTCCCGTGCACGATGAGTGCGTGGTCGCCGTCGCGGCGCAGGTGCACACCCCAGTCGACGCGGAAGACCTGCGTGACGACGTCGACCAGCCGCTCGACCGCGCCCGCCGGGTTCTGGGTCATCGACTCGACCGCCTCCAGGTCGAGGAAGAGGTTGCCTCCGGCGGCGTACCGGGAGATCCACAGCACCCGGACGCCCTCGAGCGACGTGCACGCCGAGACGATGCTGTCCGGCATCACCCCCGGGTCCGGCGCGATGAACACGTCGTCGATGGCGACGTTCGCGGCGTTGTCGCGCCCCACGATCTCGATCGCGTCGATGTTCGCGCCGGCATCACCGATCGCGCTCGCGAGCCGCCCCAGCGAACCCGGGACGTCGGGGAGCTGGACGCGCAGCAGGTAGGACATGTCTGCGACCCTAACGAACCCTGGTTACCTGGCGATTTCGCAGCCGCGCGCCGGGACGGCGCGCCCACCGGCCGGCCTCAGCGGATCAGCTTGAGGTTGAAGTCCGCGGTTCCCAGCGTCCCCATCAGCCGCACCCACAGCGGCAGCCACATCTCCAGCCCGCGGGCCGCGTCCAGCGAGGTGAACTCGACGACGTCGCTCCAGCCGAGCTCGCCGAGCAGCGTGCGGACGACCCCGCGGGCGCCCTCGTCGTCCCCGGCCACGAAGATCGTCGTCTCCGCGCCGAGCCGCGCCGGGTCGACCATCACCGCGCCGTTCACGGTGTTGAGCGCCTTGACCACGCGGGCCTCCGGGTGGGCGCGCTGGATCTGCTCGGCGAGGCTGTCGGTGTCCTTCACGCTGAGCGTGGGCGGGAAGCCCGCCGAGAAGTCCAGCGGGTTCGCGACGTCGAGCAGCACCTTGCCGACCAGGTCGACCTCGGCGAGCGCGTCCAGGCTGACCATCCCGCCGGTCGCGTTGACCACCAGGTCGGCTCCGGTCCCGGCGTCGGCGAGCGCCACCAGGCTGTCGCCGTGCTCGGCCCACTCCGGGCGGCCCCGGGTCTCCTCCGGGTCTCGGGTCCCGGTCACCACGTCGTGCCCGATCCGGCGGAACCCGTCGGCCAGGGCGCGTCCCGCGGAACCCGTCCCGATCACTGCGACTCTCATCGGATCAGCCTCATGGGGCGAGCCTAGGGCCGCGTGCCAGGGTGGGGCCATGACCTCGGTGCTCTGGTTCCGACGCGACCTCCGCCTGGCCGACCACCCGGCGCTGACCGCGGCTGCCGCCGAGGGCGAGGTGGTCGGGCTCTTCGTCGTCGACCCGGCTCTGTGGGACCGAGCCGGCGCCGCCCGCCGGGCCTGGGTCGCCGCCTCGGTGCGGAGTCTCGCCGAGAGCACCGGCGGCGCACTCACCCTCCGGGTCGGCGCGCCGGAGGAGGTCGTGCCCGACGTCGTCCGCCAGGTCGGCGCCCGGACCGTGCACGTCACCGCCGAGCCGACGCCGTACGGGCGGGCGCGGGACGCCCGGGTGGCCGCCGCCCTGGTCGAGGTGGGGGCGCTCGGCCGGCCGGCCGGGTCGCCGTACGCCGTGGACCCGGGGACCGTGCGCACCGGCAAGGGCGAGCCGTACCAGGTGTTCACCCCGTTCGCCCGGTCCTGGCGCGAGCAGGGCCGGCCGGCACCGCTGCCCGCACCGGCGGTCTCCTGGCGGCACCTGCGCAACGAGGCCGACGCCACCGGCCGGATCGAGGCGGCGCTGCGGGACGCCCCCGCCGGGATGCCCGAGGCCGGTGAGGCCGCCGCGCACGCCCGCTGGCGCGCGTTCGTCGCCGGCCCCCTGGCGGCGTACGACACCGCGCGCGACCTGCCCGGCACCGACGGCACCTCGCGGATGTCGCCCTACCTCAAGGTCGGCGCGGTGCACCCGCGCCAGCTGCTCGCCGGCCTGCCCGAAGGCTCCGCGGCCGAGCGGTACGCCACCGAGCTCGCCTGGCGCGACTTCTACGCCGACGTGCTCTGGCACCGGCCGGACTCGGCCTGGTCCGACCTCCGCCCGCTCGGCATCGGGTACGACGACCCCGGGGACGCCCTCGAGGCGTGGCGGAACGGCCGCACCGGCTTCCCGGTCGTCGACGCCGGGATGCGCCAGCTGCGGCACGAGGGCTGGATGCACAACCGGGTCCGGATGATCACCGCGAGCTTCCTCACCAAGGACCTGCACGCCTGGTGGCCGGTCGGCGCTCGGCACTTCCTCGACCTGCTGGTCGACGGCGACGTGGCGTCGAACAACCACGGCTGGCAGTGGGTCGCCGGCACCGGCACCGACGCCGCGCCGTACTTCCGGGTGTTCAACCCGGTCACCCAGGGACGGAAGTTCGACCCCGACGGCGACTACGTGCGGCGCTGGGTGCCGGAGCTCGCACACCTCCCCGGGCCGGCGGCGCACGAGCCGTGGAAGCACCCGGACGGCCACGCGCACGGGTACCCGCTGCCGGTGGTCGACCACGCGGTCGAGCGCCAGGAGGCGCTGGCGCGCTACCAGGACAGGGTCAGGCAGGACCGGGTCAGGCAGGACCGGGTCAGGCAGGACCGGGTCAGGACGTGAGGTCGAACGGGACCACGAACTCGGCCGCGGCGTTGCCGCCGACCGCCTCGACGTCGACCTGGCGGTAGCGGACCAGGAGGCGCAGGCCGGCCGGGTTCCCGCCGATCCCGGCGGCGACCCCGGCAACGACCCCGTGCCAGGTGCGGGCGGTGTCGGCGGGCAGGTTCTTGTTCCCCTCGGCGCCGAGCGTGTTCGCGGTCGAGCAGCCGGCGCCGTCGGCCCGCGGAGCGAGCTCGACCGTGCGGCTCGCGTCGTCGTAGTCCAGGACCGCGGCCCGCACGCTGCCGTTCGGTCCGAGGTTCGCGGCGAAACCGACGTCGGGAACCGGCGAGGAGTGGTGCGACAGGTTCTCGACCCGGACGTCGAAGCGGGCGTTCACCCGGCCGGCCCCCGGCGCCGGGAAGCACCCGCCGGCGGACGGGGCGTCCGAGGTCCGGTCCGCCGGGGTCACGGTGATCCGGTAGCTGTGCCCGGCGGCGGTCCGCCAGTCGGTGCCGTACGTCGGCAGCGGCGGGCCGGTCGGGGCCGCCGTCGCCGCCTCGCTGCCCGGGTCCGAGGACCACGGTGACCAGACCAGCACCCCGAGCAGCACCCCGAGGACGACGAGGGCGACGGCCAGCCGGATCCCGGTCCGGCCGTGGTGCACCGCGACCTCGCGGTGCGCGTGCTTGCCGGTGTCGGTTCCGCCGGGTGAGCTCATGACCTGCCTCTGGTGAGATGGGCGTGGAGACGGGCGTGGAGATGGCCGATCGGGGCCGCCCCGAAGGACGGCCCCGATCGTCGTGCTTCCGTGCGTTTCCCGATCAGCCGCCGTAGTACGCCGCGCCGGGCGACGTACCGGTGAAGACCGTCAGGAAGGGACCGCCCAGGACCAGCGTGCCACCGGTGGTCCGGCTGATCGAGCGCACCGGGCCGTTCGGCTGCGGGTCGAACGCGGTGGCCGCGTCGTCGTCGCCCTTCAGAGCGGCCGCGTTGCGCCGCGGCTGGCCGCCGGCGTTGGCGAAGTCGCCGCCGACGAACACCGAGTTGCCGAACAGGAGCAGGGCGTTGACGTCGCCGTCGACCCCCGGGTTCCAGCCGGTGTCCAGCGCTCCGGTGCCGGCGTCGACCCGGGCGAGGTGCGCCCGGCCCTGGCCACCGACCTGGGTGAAGGAACCACCCAGGTAGGCACCGGCGATGTTGACCGCGATCGCCTTGACCGGACCGTTCGTGCCCGGGTCGAAGGCGGTCACCGAGCCGGAGCCGTCCACTGCCGCCGTGTTGGCGCGGGGCTGCCCGCCGACGGTGGTGAAGGCACCACCGACGTAGACGTTGCCGCCGTCCAGCGCGAGCGCGTTGACGGTCCCGTTCGCGCCGGGGTTCCAGCCGGTCACCGCGCCGGAGGCGTCGACCGCGGCGAGGTTCGCCCGGGCCTGACCGCCGACGTTGGTGAACGCGCCACCGAGGTAGACGGTGCCGTTGGCGGCGATCGCCTTGACCGAGCCGGTGACCCCCGGGTTCCAGGAGGTCGCCGCCCCGGAGCCGTCGACCGCGGCCAGGCCGGCGCGGGTCGAGCCGCCGGTCCCGATCTTGGTGAACGCACCCGCGGCGTAGACCGTGGTCCCGTCGACCGCCAGGGCCGAGACGGCGCCGTCGGGGTTCGGGGCCCAGCCGGTGACCGCCTTGGTCGCCGGGTTCACCTCGGCGAGGTTGGCCCGGTTCTCGCCACCGACGACGGTGAAGGCACCGCCGACGAGCAGCTTGCTGCCGTCGTAGAACACCGAGCGGACCTCACGGCCGGCGTTGGCGTCCCAGGCGGCGTCGACCACGGGAAGGGTCGTGCTCGACGCACCCGACATGTTCACGCGGGCCAGGCGGTGCCGGACCAGCGTGGTCGGGCTGGCGGCCGCACCGGTGTTGATCGTGGTGAAGTCACCGCCGACGAACAGCGGACCCGCCGCCGAGCCGTTGAACGACAGCGAGTTGACCACGCCGTTCGGGCTCGGCACCCAGGTCGTCATCGGGGCACCGGCGTTGGTGTTGGTGTTGGTGTTGGTCAGGAACGACTTCGTCACGTCCGTCGGGCTGTAGGCGTTGTACGCGACGCCGGTCTCGGCCAGCCGCGGGATCGCGACGTTGTTGACCTTGTCGAAGTCACCGCCGATGTAGACCGCCACGACGCCGGCACCGGTGAGGATGTTCGACAGCGTGAACGGTCCCGGGACCACCGTGTTGATCGTGCCGCCGGTCGGGCCCGCCGAGGTCTTCGGGTCCCAGCCGTACAGCGTGGGGGTGGCGCCGGCGTCCGCGACGACCAGGCCGTTCCCGCGGAGAGCCGCGGACAGGGCACCGGTGGTCCGGAAGGTGACGTCGAAGCGACCGACCACGAAGAGCGTCGAGCTGGCGCTGTTCCAGAACAGGCCCTTGACCTTCGCGGCTGCGTCACCGCAGGTCGCCGAGGCTCCGGCGACCGTGCCGGTGCAGACGCCCTGGGCCCACGCGTCACGGGCGATGCCGCTGATCGTGGTGCCGCTGGCCGTGACGGTCACCGCCGCGAGGCGGGCCGCGTTGGCGCCGTCGACGTTCCCGAACTCACCACCGAGGAAGATCCGGTTGGAGCTGTTGCTGGCCAGGGCCAGCACCGCACCGTTCGGGTCGCCGTTCGGCAGGTAGCGCGGGGTCACCGCACCGGTCGCCGGGGTGTCGAGCACCAGGAAGTTCTGGTGCCCGTCGTAGGAGAAGTCGCCACCCACACCGAGGGCGTTGGAGCCTCCGCTGTTCCGGGTGAGCGCCTTCACCGTGCCGGTCGAGCCGGGGAGGCAGTAGCGGCTGTCCAGCGTGCCGTCGGACCTGACGTGCGCCAGGCGCGGGCAGTCGGCGTTGAGCACCTGGGTGAAGGAACCACCGAGGTAGTAGCCGTTGCTGCCGTCGGCGATGACCACGTTGACGGCGCCGTTGGCCGACCCGATCGCCCCCGAGGGGAGCGTCATGGTCTTGCCGTTGGCACCGGCGACGACGGCCGCACCACCGGTCGGCGCACCGACGGTGTCGAAGACACCGCCGAGGAACGTCGTACCGGAGGAGCCGGCGGCGGTGGCGTTGACCTGGCCGTCGGCGACCGGGACACCCGTCTTGGCGATCAGGTCGTTGAGCGTGACCACACCGGTGGTGCCGGTGGTGACCGTGGTGCTGCCGTTGGTGCCGACACCGGTCACCTGGACCCGCAGGGTCGAGCCCACGTCACCGTCGCGGACGACGTACTCGAACTGCTTGTTCGCCGCCGACGGGTTGGTGAAGTCGGCGCAGTTCGCGCCGGCGCCGTCGCACAGCTGCCACTGGTAGGTGAAGCTGTTCGCGTCCTTCCAGTCACCGGTGCTGGTGCTGGCAACGAGCTTGTCACCGGTCTGCACGGCCTGGCCGACGGCCGAGACGGGGCCGTTCTTCAGCTTCGGCGCGACATTGTTCACCGGGTCGTTCGGGATGTACGCCGCGGCGCTGTACGCCGGGGCGCTGGGGCCGCCGAGGTTCGTCGCGATGACCCGCGACCGCAGGTAGGTGCCCTTGTCGGTCGTGGTCAGCGTGTACGAGCTGGTGGTCGCACCCGGGATCAGCTGGCAGGCCGGGATCGACACGAGGGTGTCGGCCGAGCAGCGCAGCCACTGGTAGGCGTACGAGCTGACGCCGTTGTTCCAGGTTCCGTTGGTGGTGGTCGTCGCCGTGCCGACCGCGCGGTTCGCGCTGAGCGTCGGCACAGTGGCGTTGACCGGCGCCGGCGGCAGCTCGATGAGCGAGCTGACGTCGGAGGTGGCGCTGGCCGTGCCGTCCAGGTTGGTGCCGACCACGGCGACCTTGAACCGCTTGTGCCAGTCGGTCGGCTCGGCCGGGTAGCTGCCGTACTGCGGCGTGAACGTGCTCGCCGTCGCACCTGGGATCGTCTGGCAGTTGGCGCCCGCGGCGTCGCAGCGGGACCACTGGTAGGTGAAGGTCGGCTTGTTCGGCGCCGGCGGGAGCCAGGCGTCGGTGTTCGCCGTCAGCGGGGCCTGCACGTAGAACTGCCCGGTGATGGTCGGCTTCGCCGCGATCGGCGGCAGGAAGCAGATCACCGGCTGCAGGTTCGCCTGGTAGATCAGCGCCGAGACCTGGGCGACCAGGCCCGTGGGGCAGGTGATGGTGCCGGACTTGGAGTCCGGGACCGGCTGCTGGAGGGTCGGGATGTGGTACGTCGCGACCCGGTTGTCCGACTTGAAGCCGGACGGCAGGGTCAGGACCGGTGCGCCGGTCAGGTTCAGCGTCGAGCCGCCGGTGAGGCAGCCGTCGACCGTGTCGTCGCCGGTGTCCACCGCGAGCCGGCCGGAGCCGACGCCCGTGCCGCCCTTGACGGCGCTGGCGAAGAACTTCGTGGTGTCGCTGACCCGGACCACCGAGTTGATCGAGCCGACCGCCGAGCAGTCCGCGGAGTTCGTGCCGCTCAGGATCACGTCCTGGTCGTACGACGTCGGCGTGGAGGCGGTGAAGCCGGTCGAGTACTTGTCACCGGCGATCGAGTTCGGCGAGCAGGTGCCGTCGCTGATCGAGAGGCACGAGGTCGCGGCGGTCGGAGCGGAGAACGTCCGGGCCGGAGTCGTGCCGACGGCCGGGCGGTCCTTGCCGACGACGGTGCCGAGGCTCAGCGTGCTCACGCCGAACGTGTGGCTGTAGGAGTCGGACGTCGACGGCGCCGAGTAGTTGACCTTCACACCGGCCGAGGCGAGCGGGCCGTCCACGTGGGTGCTGGCCGGGACGTTCTCGAAGCGGTCGCGGATGGCGAGCGTCGCGCAGGAGCTGATGCAGATCTCCTGGGTGACGATCGGCTTGGGGGCCGGCTTCAGCAGCGGCGGCACGGTGATGTCGATCCCGTCGCCGTCGTTGGTGACGAGGTCGAGCGAGGACAGCGCGAGCGGCGGGATGGTCAGGTTGGTCCCGCGGTGCACGGCGTAGTTGTTGTCGACGTTGAGGTTCGAGCCGTCCAGCGTCGCCGAGGTCGTGTAGACGACCGGGACGGTCGACTCACGGGTGTCGTAGCCGAAGTTCAGGACGTTCAGCAGGCCGCCGCCGATCTGGACCGGCAGGACCGCCTTGGCCAGCGGCATCTTGGTCAGCGACTGGGTGAACTTGATGCCCGAGATCGACGTACCGGAACCGGTCAGCGCGAAGCTGGTGGTGCCGCACAGGTCGAAGAGACCGTCGTGGTCGACGTCGATCGGCGTCGGGACGTTCATCAGCGCCTTCGTCGTGGTGACGATCGGCGTCGACGAGCCCGGCGGGGTGTAGCTGGAGGTCCAGTTGTACTTCAGCAGGGTGAGCAGCGCGCCGGCGATCGGGCCGACGTTCGGGATGTTGTTCACCGACGCCAGCGTGTTGTCGTAGAGCTGGGAGTAGGTGTCGCGGAGGAGCTGGTTCGTGGCGACGTCGGTCTGCTGGATGATCGGCGCCGCGGCGGTGTACAGGTTCGTGGTGTCCACGCCGACGCCCGGGATGAGGCTGGTCGGGATCGCGGTCAGGGAGCAGACCGGGGTGACGATGTCCTGGGCGACCTGGAGGCCGGTGGTCAGCGCGAGCGGGAGCAGGCCGGCGACCTCGGACAGGGCCTGGCCCTGGAGGTCGGTGAGGATGCCTGCGGTCTCCTCCTGCGCACCCGCCGGGTCGAGCGCGGCAGCGTCCGCGGCCGTCGCCTGGAGGCGCGCCTGGAGGTTCTCGATCGCCGTCTGCGCGGCCTCGGTGGCGTGCGCCTGCACGACCGGGGCGGCGACGGCGGCGCCGTCCTTCAGCCCCGAGAGGAGCTGGGTCAGCGTCGTGGTGGTCTGGGTCAGACCGCCGGTGAGGTTGGTGAGCCCGAGGATCCCCTCGAGCGTCGGGTTCACGCCGCTCAGGTCGAGGTTCACGTCCGGCGTGGTGTCGGTGTCGCTGGTCGGGTCGCCCGCGATGGTGATCGGGGTCGGCGCCGGGTTCAGCAGCGGGATCGCCGGGAGGGTGATGCCCAGAAGGGCCTGGGCCGGGGCGGCGAGCCCCAGCGTGCCGGCGACCACGCCGGCGACGAGTACGGTGCGGAACCGCTTGCGGTTCGGCCCTGATGAGCGCTTGGACATTGTTGAACTCCCGGGGGTGCAAGGGACACAGCCGTCCCCACGACGGCATCGCGGAGCCTCTCGCCGCCGGAGACCCACCGTCAACGGAATCCGTTAGATCCGATTTGCTCCCGCGGGCCTTTTCAGATGGCCGGGGCCGCCGGGGCGGCTTTGCACGCGTGTGACCGCAGTCACGACCTGGGAGCCCTGTGGTTATGGGGTTTCCGGAGTGGTCCAGACAGGCCTATTTCTTGCTCAACGGCACCGCTCGGAGCCGAAATTCCTCGATCACCTCGTAGTGCGGCCGCTTCCGCGGACCCTCGCCGAGGTGCGAGGCGACCAGGCTGACGGTGTCGAGACCCCAGGCCGGGCCGGCGTACGTCTCGCCGACGCGCAGCCACCGGGTCGCCTCCTGCGGGTGCCGCGAGCGCGCCAGGGTCAGGTGCGGGCGGAAACGGTCGCCGCCGACGTCGATCCCGGCGCGGGAGGCCGCCGCCCGGCAGCCCGTCGCCAGCCGGCGCAGCTCCTCGGCGTCCTCGACCGCGCACCCGGCCCAGAGCACCTTCGCCCGGCCGGCATCAGGGAACGCCCCGGCACCGGTGAGGTGCGCGGTCATCGGGCGCCGCTTGGCCGCGGCCCGGGCCAGCCGCTCGACCAGGTCGTCGTACGCACGGTCGGGGACCTCGGCCAGGAACGCCAGGGTCAGGTGCCACTGCTCCGGCAGCGTCCACCGCCAGGCCGCGGCCTCCGCCGCGCTCTCCCGGCGTACCGACCAGAACTCGTCGAGGTGCTCGACCACCCCGGCCGGCGGGACCACCGCCACGAACATGCGCATCGCCCCCGACGATACGGGCGCGAACGCAGCCCCCCACCTAATATCCGGGCGTGACCTCGACTGAATCTCCCGACGACCGGATCGCGGCCGCTGTGGCCGACCGCCTGGAAGCGGCCTCCGTGGAGCGCCGGATCGCCACCGCCCAGGCCCATCTGACCAGCGCCGAGCAGACCCTCGCGGAACGCCGGCAGGCGCTGGCCGAGGACGAGAAGGACCTGCACCGGCTCGAGCACCTGTCCTGGTCCAGGATCCTCGTCGCGCTGCGCGGACAGCACGCCACCGCCGTGGAGCGCGAGCGCGCCGAGCGCGACGCCGCCGCCTACGCGGCCCGCGAGGCCGAGTCCCGCGCGGCCGTCGCCCTGGCCGAGCTCACCGCCGCCCGGAACCGTCTCCTCGCGCTCGGCGACACCGAGGCGGCGTACGCCGCGGCGATCGACGCGAAGGAGACCTGGGCAGCCGAGCACGACCCGCGGACCACGGCCCTGCTCACGGCTCTCGCCGAACGCCGGGGCGCCCTGGCCGAGGAGGAACGCGAGCTCCGGGAGGCGCACGACGCCGGCGTGACCGCGCACCAGGCGCTCGCCGACGCGGCCTCGATGCTGAGCAGCGCGCACTCGTGGTCGGCCTGGGACACGTTCATGGGCGGCGGTCTCGTCACCGACCTGATCAAGCACGACCGGCTCGACACCGTCGGGCAGGACCTGGCCCGCGCCAACGTCGCGCTCCGCCGGTTCAGCGACGAGCTCGACGACCTGGGCACCTCAGGGGTCCAGGGCGTCGACCTGAGCCCGCTGCTGACCGCGTTCGACGTCTGGTTCGACAACATCTTCAGCGACTGGGCGGTGCTCAACCGGATCGAGGACGCCCGCGGCCGGGTGGGCGATGCGGCGACGAAGGTGCGCGAGCTGGTGCGCGGCCTGCGCGGACGCCGTCAGGCGGTCGCCGACGAGCTCACCCGGCTGGTCGCCGAACGCGAACGGCTGCTCACCGGCTGATCGCAGCCGGGGAGCAGCCGTGCGGGTGTGCTCGCGGAAGGTGCTCAGAAGCCGAGGTCGCGGCCGATGAGCTCCTTCATGATCTCGTTGGAACCGGCCCAGATCTTGGTGACCCGGGCGTCGCGCCAGGCCCGGGCGACCCGGTACTCGTTCATGTAGCCGTAGCCGCCGTGCAGCTGGACGCAGTGGTCGATGACCTCGTTCTGCACCTGCGAGGTCCAGTACTTCGCCTTGGCGGCGTCGGTCGCGGTCAGCTTGCCCTTCGTGTGCGCGAGCACGCACTGGTCGAGCCAGGCCTCGGTGACCTCGATCTTGGTGACCTGCTCGGCGATGAGGAACTTGTTCCACTGGAAGTTGCCGATGGACTGGCCGAACGCCTTGCGGTCGTGGGCGTACTGGACCGTCTCGGCGAGGATCTGCTTGGCGTGCGCGACGTTCGCGATCGCGCAGTTCAACCGCTCCTGCGGCAGGAACTGCATCATCGAGATGAAGCCCGTGTCCAGCGGCCCGATCAGGTCGTCGTTGCTGACCCGGACGTCGGTGAAGGAGAGCTCGGCGGTGTCCGACTCGGGCTGGCCGACCTTGTCCAGCTTGCGGCCGAGCGAGAAGCCCTCCTTGCTGGTGTCGACGCCGAACAGCGAGATGCCCTTGGCCTTCTTCTCCGGCGCCGTGCGGGCCGCGACCACGACCAGGTCGGCGCTGAAGCCGTTGGTGATGAAGGTCTTGGACCCGTTGATGACCCAGTCGTCGCCGTCGCGGACGGCGGTGGTCTTCAGGTTGGCGAGGTCGGAGCCGACGCTCGGCTCGGTCATGCCGATGGCGCCGAGGATCTCGCCACTGGCGTAGCCGGGGAGCCAGCGCTTGCGCTGCTCGTCGTTGGTCAGGTGCACCAGGTACGGCGCCACGATGTCGGCGTGGATGCCGACGCACGAGGCGAGCGCCATGTTGACCTTGGCCATCTCCTCGGTGAGGACGGCGTTGAACCGGTAGTCACCGGCCTCCGAACCGCCGAACTCCTCGGGGATCTCCAGGCCGAGGAAACCCTGCTTGCCGGCGGCGAGCCAGAAGTCCCGCGGGATCCGGTGGGCTTCGGCGTACTCCTCGACCTGCGGGATCACCTCGCGGTCCAGGAATTCCTTCACCGAGGCGCGGAAGGCCTCGTGGTCGTCTTCGTAGATGGTGCGCTCCATGCGCCCGATCGTATGACGACTTCCTACTCGCGAGTAGGACCAGTGTCACAAGGGCTAATCTCGGAATTGTGCGCACCTGTCTGGCGGCCCTGCTGGCGACGCTCCTCCTGACCGGGTGCGGGGCGGCGACGACGCCGCCCGAGACGCTGCCCTCCCTCGGCGCGCCCAGCACGGCGCCGAGCACGCCGACACCCAGCGTCGAGCCGTCCCCGGGGACGTCCCCACCCGGGTGGCTCGGCACCCGGCCGCTGCCCACCACCAGCGCCGGCCTCGGCGTCCGCAGCCCGACCCCGCCCGCGCTGCGCGACCGGCGGTTCACTCTCCCCGACACCGTGCCACCGCTCCCGGGCACCGGCTTCGAGTCGGTCGTCGTCGACCCCGCGCCGGAGGACGTGATCGCCCGCTCGACCTGGGCGCCCGGCTGCCCGGTGCCGGCGACCGACCTCGCCTGGGTCCGGCTGACGTTCTGGGGCTTCGACGACCAGCGGCACACCGGCGAGCTGCTGGTGAACCGGAGCGTCGCCCAGGACGTGGTCACGGCCTTCCGGCACCTGTACGACTCCCGCTTCCCGATCGAGGAGATGCGGATCACGACCAAGGCCGAGCAGACCGCCGCGCCGACCGGCGACGGCGACGACACCGGCTCGTTCAACTGCCGTCCGGTCCGCGGCGCCACGACGTTCAGCCAGCACGCCTACGGCCTCGCCGTCGACGTGAACCCGTTCCAGAACCCTTACGTCAAGGGCGATGTGGTCCTCCCCGAGCTCGCCGGCGCCTACACCGACCGGAGCTGGCGGCGGCCCGGGATGATCTTCGCGCTCGGCCCGGTGGTGCAGGCGTTCGCCGACATCGGCTGGACCTGGGGCGGGACCTGGAGGTCGCTGAAGGACCTCCAGCACTTCAGCCAGAACGGTCGCTAGGCCGAGGCGATCCGCCGCGCCAGCCCGCTGGCCCGCTGCACCCGCAGCCCGATCGCGGCCCGCACGGACTCCGGGGTGCCGACGACGGTCACCTGCTGCCGGGCCCGGGTGACCGCGGTGTAGAAGAGCTCCCGGGTCAGCAGCGCGGACGCGCCGTCGGGCAGCACGACCGTCACCGCGCGGGCCTCGGAACCCTGGCTCTTGTGCACGGTCATCGCGTAGACGGTCTCGATCCCGCTGAGCCGGGTCGGCGCGAGCAGGCGGGTCTCCGTGCCGGTGCGGATCACCACCCGCAGCCGGTGGTCGGGCATCCGGACGACGACGCCGATGTCGCCGTTGGACAGGCCGAGCCCGCGGTCGTTCGCGGTCACCAGGACCTGGCGCCCGGGGTACCAGTCGTCGTACGCGTTCACGCCGGTGCGGTCGGCGACGAGCTGCTCGACCTGGCGGTTCCAGCTCCCGACCCCGAAGGGGCCTTCGCGGTGCGCGCAGAGCAGCCGGTGCTCGTCGAGCAGCGCGGTGACCGGGTCCCGGTCCTCGGGATCGGTGAAGGCCAGCGCCCGGCCGGTCACCGCGACGGCCGCATCGGCGACCTCGGACCGGACCGCGGCGAGCGCGTCGGGGTCCGTCGGGTCGACTAGCCGGAGCCCCGGCGCCCCGCCCTGCAGCAGGTCCAGCACCTCGTCGGCGTCGCCGCGGCGCAACGCGTCCGCGAGCGCGTCCAGCGCGACGCCGGCGGTGCCGTCGGCGTTCTTGGTGCGGTGGGTCTCGGTGAGCCGCTCGACCGGGGAGTCGGCGCGGCCCTCGAAGCCGGCCACCAGGTCGGCGAGCACGGCGCCCGCCTCGACCGAGGCGAGCTGGTCCGGGTCGCCGACGAGGACGAGCCGGGTGGTCGGCCGCAGCGCCTCGAGCAGCCGGGCCATCTGGGACAGCGAGACCATCGAGACCTCGTCGACCACGACGACGTCGTACGGGAGCGGGTTGCCGCGGTGGTGGCGGAACCGGGTGCCGCTGTCCGGGCGCCACCCGAGCAGCCGGTGCACGGTCACCGCCCGCAGGCCGTCCAGCCGGGCGCGGTCGACCGGGTCGAGCCCGACCGCCTCGCGGGCGACCGACTCCTGCAGCCGGGCGGACGCCTTGCCGGTCGGCGCGGCCAACGCGATCCGGGGCACCCTGCCGCCGTCCTGCTCGATCTGCTCGGCCATCAGAGCCACCATGCGCGCCACCGACGCCGTCTTGCCGGTGCCGGGACCGCCGGTGAGCACCGTGGTCCACTGCCGGGCGGCGGCGACCGCGGCGGCCCGCTGCTGCTCCCAGCCCTCGCCGAAGAGCCGCTCCACCGCCGCGGCCAGGACGCCCTCGTCCACCTCGGGCACGCGGCGGGCGAGCCGGGCGAACAGGTCGTCGCAGACCTGGCGCTCCTCGCGCCAGTGCCGGTCGAGGTAGAGCAGCGAGCCCTCCAGCCGGAGCACCCCGGCCGCGGTGAGCGGGCTCGCCGCGACGGCCTCGCGCCAGCGGCCGGGGTCGGGCCACGCGAGCTCCACCTCGAGGGCGTCCGGCCCGGCGACCGGTTCGGTCACCGGCAGGTCGGCGATGGTGTCGAGGTCGACGCAGACCGCGCCGGAGCGGGCCGCCCGGACCGCGAGCGCGACGGCCAGGGCGACGACGTCGTCGGTGTCCTCGCCGAGGACGCCGAGGCGCGTCGCCACGTGCACGTCGGCCGCCTCGAGCACCCCGGCCAGGTTGAACTCGGCGAGCAGGCCGGTGGCGCGGTGCGCGACCCGGCGGTCGGTCATGACTCCTCCTCGGCGCCGTCGAGGATCGCCGAGAGCCGCTCGATCAGCGCCACCGGCGGCCGCCAGGAGAACACCCCGCACGGGATCCCGTCGACGACCGGGGTCGCCGGCCCGACCATGCCGCGCAGGTAGAGGTAGAGGACCCCGCCGAGGTGGCGCTCCGGGTCGTAGTCCGCGAGCCGCCAGCGCAGGAACCGGTGCAGCACCACCGAGTACAGCAGCGCCTGCAGCGGGTAGTGCGAGTGCAGCATCGCCTCGGTCACCTTGGCCGGCGTGTAGTCCAGCGCGGTGAGCGGGCGACCGGGCTCGCCGAGGCTGTTGGTCTTGTAGTCGACGACCACGTACCGGTCCGCCGCGGAGTCACCGGCCGCACCGCGGACCCGGAGGACCACGTCGATCGACCCGCTGAGGTAGCCGCGGAGCGCCTGCTCGCCGAGCGACGGGTTGTCCAGCCTGTCGGCGTACGGGCGCACGGGGTCGTCGGCCGGCAGGCACTCCCGCAGCGCGGTGGCGAAGGCGGCCAGCGTCCGGGCCGCCCCTGATCCGGCCCCGTCGCCGCCGCCCATCGGGAACTCGAAGTCGAGCTCGCAGAGCCGGTCCTCGCGTCCGATCTCGGCGAGCGTGAGCCCGTCGGCGAGCGGTCCGAGCGGGCTGTGCTGCATCGGCAGCAGCGCGTCGGCCAGCTCCTCGCTGGTTGCCGGGACCGACCACCACCGGCGCTCCTCCTCGACCCGGGCGAGCAGCTCGGCGCGCAGGTCGGGCGCCTTCGGGTCGGCGTGCTCGAGGACGCCGTGGACCAGCGAGCCGAAGGTCGCACCCGCGGTCAGGCCGTCCATCGGCGAGACCAGGTCGGGGTCCACCTCACCGGCGGTCACGGCGGTGGCGACGGACTCCTCCTCCACCTCGGCCTCGTCGTCGGTGCCGCGGGTCTCCGGCTCGCTCTGGGCGGCCGGGCCGACGGCCTCCTCGGCCCGGATCAGCCCGCTGTACGACGTCCGCCGCCAGGTCGTGTCGACCTCGCGGCCGAAGACCCGCGCGACCAGGTCGGGCACCGGCTCGGCCAGCTCGGCCCGGCCCGCGACCGGAGTGCTCGGCTCGAGCCGGAAGGCGCCCAGCCCGGCCCACCTGCCGAGCACCTCGTCGACCTCGTCGTCGGTTGCCCCGAAGGCGGCCCGGTCGGCGACCACCGGGTCCCCGGCTCCGCGGCCGAAGAGCAGCCGGGTCAGGGCGCCGTTCGGGGCGTTGTAGGTCGGCGCCCACCACGCGGTGACCTGCGCGCGCGCCCGGGTGAGGGCGACGTATGCGAGCCGCAGCTCCTCCTGGGCCTCTTCCTGGCGCGACGCGGTCCGCGCTGCCGGGGTGTCGGCGACGTCGAGGCAGCGGACGATCCCGTCGGGCCCCTCCTCGTGGTACGCGTGCACGGTCGGCCAGTCCTTGACCTGGCGGTCGAAGAGCTGCGGCAGGTAGACGACCGGGTACTCCAGGCCCTTGGCGCCGTGGATGGTGACGAACTGGACCGCCTTGGCGTCCACGTCCAGGCGCCGGCGACGGGCGTCGTTGCGGTTGCCCTCGGCGATCGCCTCGCGCAGCCAGACCGCCAGCCCTGCGACGCCGAGGCGGTGCTCGACGCCCGCGCGGTGCAGCAGCTGGCCGACGTGGTTGAGGTCGGTGAGCAGCCGCTCACCGCCGTCGGTGGCGAGCGCCCGGGCGGCCATCCCGCCGGCCAGCGCAGCGCTGTGCACCGCCGCGACGCCCCGCGAGCGGAGCAGGTCCAGCCAGCTGCGGACGCGCTCGGCGAGCTCGTCGGTCAGGTCGTCGCCGCCGGTGAGCAGGTCGTCCGCGGTCGCGGCGAAGAACGGCGTGAGCGCCGCCGCGCGGACCCGCCCCGGCAGCTGCGGCTTCTCCATCGCGGCGAGCAGGCGCTGCCAGTGCCCGGCGGCCCGGCTGGTCATCACCGACTCCGCCGCGTTCACCACCGACGGGATCCCGCGCCGGCTCAGCTCGGCCCGGATCCGGGGCGCGTCGTCCTTCACCGAGTGCAGCAGGATCGCGATGTCGCCCGGGTCGAGCGGGCGGCCGTCGAGGAGCACGCCCTCCTCCAGCTGCCGGGCGACGTCCGCGGCGAGGTCGCGGGCGATGTGGTCGCGGACCGCGCCGATGTTGATCGTGCCCGACTTGGTGAGCCGGAACCCGTCGCGGCGCACCTGCCGGAGCCGGACCCCGCCGCCGACCGAGAGCGAGGAGGCGGCGTGCCCGGGAGCCGCGCCGACCGCGTGGACCTGGATCCGCTCGTGCCCGAGCTCGGCGTTGCGGGTCAGCACCTGGAGCGCGTCGACGACGGGGGCGTCACTGCGCCAGTTGGTGTCCAGCGTCCAGGTCGGCCGGTCCCGGACCGCCTCCAGGTACGTCGGGGTGTCGCCGCCGCGGAAGGCGTAGATCGCCTGCTTCGGGTCGCCGATCAGGATCAGCCGCCGGGTCGCGGCGAACGCCCGGTCGAGCACCTCCCACTGCACCGGGTCGGTGTCCTGGAACTCGTCGACCAGGACCACTTCCCAGCGCGCCCGCATCCGCTGGGCCGCCGCCGATCCGTCCGGACGCACCTGGTCGCGCAGCCGCGACAGCATGTCGTCGAAGGTGAAGACGCGGGCCCGCTTCTTGCGCAGGTCGATCTCCGCGCGCACGGCCTCGACGAAGTCGACCATCGCCGCGGCGGCGGGCTCGGCGCTGCCGGCCGGGCGCAGGTGCGCGTGCCGGTTCTCGACCGCCTGCCGGGAGGCGTTGCGGGCGGCCCGGTACTCGATCGGCGGGTCGGTGGCGAGGTCGGCGAACCGGGCCAGGTACTGGTCGTCGACGACCTCGTCGCGCAGGTCCGCGATGTCCTCGCGGAGCGCCTCGCCGGAGTCGGAGTCACCGGCGACGCCGAGCGAGCGGAGCACCGCGTTGCAGAACTCGTGGGTGGTGGCGATCGTCGCGGCGTCGAAGTCCGCGATCGCGTCCAGCAGCCGGCGGCGGCGGACCTCGATCGCCGCGTCGTCCAGCGGCTCCCCGTCGGCGTCCCGGGTCAGCACCGCGAGGTGCGCCGCCGCCGCGCGGGCGTGGTCGGGGTCCGCCAGCGCCTCGGCCGCGTCCACGAACGCTTTGCGGACGCGGTCGCGCAGCTCCTGGGTGGCGGCCCGGCTGAAGGTGATGACGAGCAGCTGGTCGAGGTCGGCGACGCCTTCGGCGACGTACCGGGTGGCGAGCGCGGCGACGGTGTGGGTCTTGCCGGTGCCGGCGCTGGCCTCCAGGACCGTGGTCCCGGTGCCCGGCAGCGGGCCGGCGATGTCGAAGGGCTGCATCACTCGACCTCCGCCTGCAGCGCGGGCGCCCAGAGCCGGACGGCGAGCTCGCCGAGGAGGTGCTCGGACCCGGACCCGGTCGGCGGCTCGGCGGTGACCTCGGCCCAGGTCGGCTTGCTCCCCCAGGCGGTGACCATCTCGATGCCGCCGCTGTCCTTGCGCCACTGGTCCTGCAGGTCCCGGTCGAGCATCCACCGCGGCCGCGACGAGCCCGCGGTGCGGGCGTGCAGCCGGGCGGTCTCGGCACCGAACGGGAGCACCCGGGAGAGCGCCTCGTCGTGCAGCGCCACCAGGTCCTGGAGGACCGGGAGGGGTTCGGCGACCGTGCCGTAGGTGCCGCGCGCGACCTCGTCGCCCTGCGCTCCACGACCGATCACCCGTGCGACCCAGCTGCCCGGCGCCTGCGCGCTCAGCGCGACCAGGCTGATCCAGGCCTCCAGCCGCTGCCGGGCGCCGAGCCGCGAGAAGCCGACCCGGACGAGCCGGTTGCCGTGCAGCCCGGTGACGGTGCCGACCAGCCGCCGGCCGTCGCCGAGCGGGACGTCGAGGTCGCGGGCCTTCGCCTCGATGCCCTGCGTGGAGGCGGCGTACAGGTCGCTGAGCGGGCCGGCGGCCGCGACCACCTCCCCGGTACGACGCCAGCCGAACCGGCCCGGCGGCATCGTGCCGCGCCGCCACTCCAGCTGCATCGCGTCGGCGGGGCTCCGGCCGTCGTTCAGCTCGCGCAGCATCCGCTCGCCGACCTGCCAGCGGGCCAGCCCGCCCAGCTCGACCGGCATCGTGTCCAGGATCTCGTCCTCCTCCCGCGGCAGCTCGATCTCGAGCCGGTGGCGGAGGAACCCGGCGACGGGGTTGGAGAGGACGGCGACCAGGTCGGCCAGGTCGACGTCGCCGGCCGGGGCCGGACCGGGCCGGAGGTCGGCGAGCCGGGTCTCGGCGGGCCGCTGCCCGGAAGCCGGGCGGGCGGCCCGTGCCGCGGCGACCGCGTCCGGGTCGAAGGAGAACGGCGGCTTCTCCCCGGCGACGAGGTAGTCGGCGTGGAACGCCTGCGACCGGTGCTCGCGGACGACGGTGTCGGCGCTGGTGCCGTCGGCCACGTCGAGGAACTCGCGCAGCGGCACCGAGGGCGGGCGGACCTGCCCGCTGGCCTCGCTGAAGCCGGTGTAGGTGATCACCAGGTGGTCGGTCGCGGCCATCACCGCGTCCAGGAAGAGCTGACGGTCCTCGCTGCGCACGTCCCGCTCCCCGACCCGGGGCCGGCGGGCGAGCACGTCGTCGCCGTCGAGGGCACCGCCGCGCGGGAACACCCCGTCGTCCAGGCCGAGCAGGCAGACCACCCGGTGCGGCACGGACCGCATCGGGGTCATGGTGCATACGGTCAGGGTGCCGGTCCGGAAGCTGGCCCGGCTCGGGCGCCCGGCGAGCTGCTTGTGGAGCAGCGCCCGGACGTCGGGCAGGCGGAGCGCCAGGTCGTCGCCGGCGCTGCGGCCGAGGACGACGAGCTCGCGGCGGACCTGGGCGAGCTGCCACTCCTCGCCGCGCGGCACGTCGGCGACCTGCTCGATCCCGTCGGCGAGGAGGTCCAGCCAGTGGCCGACGTCGTGGGTCCCGCGCAACTGGTCGGTGAGCGCCTGCAGCCGGTCGATCGCCTCGGCGAACCGGCCGGCGAGTCCGATGTCGGTGCTGGACACGTCGTCGAGCGGCAGCGTCGGCCCCAGGTAGAGCCCGGAGTCGTCGGACAGCGCGACCCCGGCGAGGATCCGGTCCAGGCCGAAGCGCCAGGTGTTCTGCGGGAACGCCTCCAGGCCGTAGCGGGCGCGCCCGGAGGCGTCCCAGGCCCAGCGGATCCCCGCGGACGCGACCCACGCGGTCATCGTCTCCAGGTCGGACTCGGTGAAGCCGAACCGGCGGCGGACGTGCTCGGTGGCGAGCAGGTCGAGCACCCGGCTCGCCTCCGCCCGGCCGTCGGCGAGGTCGAGCAGCGCGGACAGGACACCGAGGAGCGGGTTCGTCTGCGTCGGCGACCGGTCCGCGAGCATCACCTTGAGCTGGTGGCCCGGGTGGCTTCCGGCGACGGCGTCGCCGAGGCCGAAGGCGCCGCTGATCAGCGGGGCGTACTCCTCGATGTCCGGGCACATCACCAGCACGTCGCGCGGCTGCAGGGTCGGGTCGTCGGCGAGCAGGCCGAGCAGCACCTCGCGGAGGACCTCGACCTGACGCGCCGGGCCGTGACAGGCGTGCACCTGGACGGAGTCGTCGACGAGCCCGCTCTGCTGCGGGACCCGGTCGGCGGCGATGTCGGCCTGGACCCGGCCGAGCACGGTGTCCGGGCGCGCCGGCGCGGGGAGCACGTGCGCGTCCGCGGCCCCTGCCGCGAGCAGGATCGCCTCGCCCTCACGGACGTCACGGCCCATCGAGGCGAGCAGCGGGTGCGTGACCTCGGCGTGGCTGCGGTCGTCGCTGCGCCACCCGCCTGCGGTCGGGCCTTCCCCGGTCGGGTCGGTCCGGTCGCGCAGATCGCGCCAGAGCGCGTCGGAGGGGTGCGGGAGCCACAGGTGGACGTCGCGGTGCTCGCCGAGCGCGGCGAGCAGCTCGGCCTCGGTGCTGCTGATCCGGGTGTGGCCGAACAGCGAGATCCGCGGCGGCAGGTCGACCTCGAGCGAACCGGCGCGCAGGCCGGCGACGACCGCGGCGTGCCGGCTGCCCGGCGTCGGTACGCCGACCGCGACGACGGTCCGGCGCCAGAGCTCCGGCTGCCAGGCGAGGTCGTCGGGAAGGACCTCGTCGCCGGCTCCCAGACCGGATCCACCGGCCTCCCAGTCGGCGAGGAGCGCAGGCCGCTGGACCGCGTACGACGCGAACAGGCCGGCCAGCCGGCGGGCGACGGCGAGCCGGCGACCACGCCGCAGCTCGCCCTCCTCGCCCTCGAGGCCGTGCCCGAGGTGTGCCGCGAGCACGGCCGCCCACGGCTCTCCGACGGCCTCGTCGATGCTGCGCAGCAGCGGCCACATCAGCGTCTCCGGTGCCCACGGGTCGTCCTCGCGGGTGCCGAGGACCTGGGCCAGCAGCGAGGCGGGAGAGGCGAAGTCGACCCCCGCGCACACCCCGTCCTCGCGGCCCGGCCCGTTGCCGAGCCGGTGCGAGAGCCGCTGGGAGAGCCAGCGCTCGACCCCCCGCGCCGGAACGATCACCAGCTCCCGCGCGAACGGGTCGGGCAGCGGAGTCCGCAGCAGGTCGGCGAGCCCCTCGACCAACAGGTCGGCCCGCTCGGCCCGGTGCACCTCGAACGCCACGTGCGGAGCCTAAGGGGTCGGTCCGACAGGGCGGCTCCTGGTCGTCAGCCGACGCGCGTAAGCATCCGTCCCTTTTCGAGGTCTTGAAGTTGAGACGACCAAAGGAGACCAGATGAGGATCGGCACCTTGACCGTCGCGTCACTTGCGATGAGCGCCGCGGCAGCAATCACACTCCCGGCGCCCGCTGGCGCCGCCACCGACACAGTTCACTTCACCTTCGAGGTGAGGAACACGAACGGCCGGGTCATCGGGAATGCCGACTGGGTCTCGGCGACCGCAGTCCGCTTCAACGATGTCTACGTGTACGACTACTGCCCGGCCGACTCCCACGGCGAAGGTGCGTACGCCGAGCTGACGTCGTCCAACGGCCAGTCCTTCGGTCGCAACTGGATCAACTCAGCGGGATGCGACACCTCGAAGCACTGGGAGAACGTGACCCTGTCGCGGACGTCCGCGATCACCTCTCTCCGCGTAGCGCTGTGCGCGTCGGACGGGACCGAGCTGACCAGCGACTGCAACATCTCGTTCGTGCACAACAATCCGTACGCTTAGGGTGCCTGCGTGTCAATCCAAGCCCGGCACCGACTGCTCTTCACCCTCTGCGCCCTCACCCTGCTCACCTCCGGCTGCGGCAGCCCGACCACCGACCCCCGGACTCGCTTCGTCCCGGGCGACGGATCGGTGACCGTGCTTCCGCCGGCCGAGCGCCAGGTCGCCGGGCCGGTCAGCGGCACCACGCTCCAGGGCGATCACGTCGACCTCGCCGACTACCGGGGCACGATCGTGGTGGTCAACGCGTGGGCGCACTGGTGCGGTCCGTGCCGGGGGGAGGCACCCGACCTGGCCGAGGCGGCGCGCCGGCTCCGGCCCGAGGGCGTGGTCTTCCTCGGCATCAACACCCGGGACGAGAGCGCGGACGCCGCGCGGGCCTTCGAGAAGAAGCACCGTCCCGGGTACCCGTCGATCGCGGATCCGGGCGGACGCACGCTACTCGCGTTCCGGGGTGCGCTGCTCCCGAGCGCGTTGCCGAGCACGCTGGTGGTCGATGCGGAGGGCCGGGTGGCTGCCGTCGTCCTCGGCGAGATCGGGAGCGCCAGCACCCTGGTCGGGCTGGTCCACGACGTCGCCGAGGACGAGGGCTGAAATCAGCCGTTCAGCAGCCAACGCGCGGTCAGCCGTTGAGCAGGTCCTCGAAGTCGCCCATCGCGGCGAGGTCGCGGTCGAACTGGTCCTGCTTCTCGGTGTGCGGGCGTGCGGCGACCAGCGCGGCGAGCTCGCCGGCGGCGCGGTCGACGCGGCGGCGCAGGGCCCCGTCGGCACCTCCGTCGGCACCGGCTGCGCCCCAGTCCTCGCTGGCGGCGAAGACGCCGGTCGGAACCACGACCGCGTGCAGGTAGGAGAACAGCGGTCGCAGGGCGTGCTCCAGGACCAGGCTGTGCCGGGCGGTCCCGGCGGTCGCGGCGACGAGCACCGGGGTCCCGTCGAGGGCGCCCTGCTCGAGGACGTCGAAGAACGTCTTGAACAGGCCGCTGTAGGACCCGCTGAACACCGGGGTCACCGCGATCACGGCGTCCGCGGTGGCGACCGTGGTGAGGGCGGCCTCCAGGTCGCCGGTCGCGAACCCGGTGAGCAGGTGGTCGGTGAGTGCGTGCGCCAGCGGCCGGAGCTCGACGACCTCGACGCGGACCTGCTCGCCGCGCTGGGTCAGCGCGGTGCCGGTCGCGGCGGCGAGCAGATCGGCGAGCAGCCGGGTCGACGACGGGTCGGAGAGGCCGGCGGTGACGACGGCGATGGTGCGGTTCATGTCAGTGCCTTTCTCAGGCCGTCTCGACAGGCTCGACGACCGGGGTCGCGGGCTTGTCGTGCTTGCGGAGCTCGGCGACGACCTCGCCGAGCAGGTCGAGCTGGTGCAGGACCTTGTCGAGCGGGAGCCCGGCGTGGTCGACGAGGAACAGCTGGCGCTGGTAGTCGCCGGCGTACTCCTTGAAGGAGAGCGTCCGCTCGACCACCTGCTGCGGGGATCCGACGGTCAGCGGGGTCTGCTCCATGAAGTCCTCCAGCGACGGCCCGTGGCCGTAGACCGGGGCGGAGTCGAAGTACGGGCGGAACTCCTTGACGGCGTCCTGGCTGTTCCTGGCCATGTAGACCTGGCCGCCGAGGCCGACGATGGCGTCCTCCGCCTTGCCGTGGCCGTAGTGCTCGAACCGCTGACGGTAGAGCGCGACCATCCGGGCGGTGTGCGAGGCGGGCCAGAAGATGTGGTTGGAGAAGAACCCGTCGCCGTAGTACGCCGCCTGCTCGGCGATCTCGGGGCTCCGGATCGATCCGTGCCAGACGAACGGCGGCTTGTCGTCGAGCGGGCGCGGCGTCGAGGTGAAGCCCTGCAGCGGCGTGCGGAACTTGCCCTGCCAGTCGACGTTCTCCTCGCGCCACAGCCGGTGCAGCAGCGCGTAGTTCTCGACGGCGAGCGGGATGCCCTCGCGGATGTCCTTGCCGAACCACGGGTAGACCGGGCCGGTGTTGCCGCGGCCGAGCATGAGGTCCATCCGGCCGTCGGCGAGGTGCTGCAGGTAGGCGTAGTCCTGCGCGATCCGGACCGGGTCGTTGGTGGTGATCAGGGTCGTGGAGGTGGAGAGCTTGATCCGCTCGGTCTTCGCGGCGATGTGCGCGAGCAGGACCGGCGGGTTGGCGGGCGCGGCGAACGGCGGGTTGTGGTGCTCGCCGGTGGCGAAGACGTCGAGGCCGACCTCCTCGGCCTTGACCGCGATCGCGACGGTGGCCTTGATCCGCTCGTTCTCGGTCGGCGTGATCCCCGTGGTCGGGTCCGTGGTGACGTCGCCGACGGTGAAGATGCCGTACTCCATGAGGTGCCTCCGTTGCTAGGTAGTTGATCTCTCAACAACCTGGGCCGGAGGTCCATTCCCGGGCGTCAGCCCCGCGCGAGCTCGGTCCGGAGAGCGTTCGTGAGCGCGGGAACCAGGGTCATCGCGCCCCGGTAGCTCAGGTGCGAGCCGTTCTCGTACACCCAGAAACTACCCCGGTTGGTGGCGCAGACCCCGTCGGGGCACAGCTGCGGGCGGACGTCGATCTGCGGGATGCCGAGGTTCGACGCGGCCCGGTCCATCGCGGTCATGGCCCCGGCCTCGTCCTTGTCGGCGGTCGCGAGCGACATGGTCTCGCCGCACGCCGTCGGGTCGCGGACGATGTCGACCAGCCGGCACCCGGCGGGCGTCCAGTCGAAGTGCGGCACCATCCGGATCTGCACCACCCGGTGCCCCATCGCCTCGACCTTGCCGTAGACCCGGGTCATCGCGGCGGCCGACAGCGCCGACTTCTCCGCCCGGGTGTCGGCCTGGGTGCCCGCAGGGTCCTTCAGCGCGACGTCGGCGTTGTCCACCTGGCCACCACCCGAGGCGACCACGACGTACGACGGCTTCTGCTTCGCCAGCCACCTCAGCGTCGAGTCGGTGTACGGGCTGCACTTCTGCACGAACCCGGTCTGCTTGGTGACCGGGTCGAGGTCGGTCAGCGGGCAGCCGGGGACCGTGGCGATGGTCACCGGCCGGTTCAGCCGGCGCGCGACCTCGACCATGGCGTCGGCGTACACGCCCGCGTTCGAGTCGCCGACCAGGATGATCCCCTCGCCCTTCGACGTCGGCGACGACACCGTGCAGCCCGTCATGTCCCGGTCCCCGACCTTGGTGAGCGACTGGCAGTCGGCCTGGTACTTCCACGGCGTGTGGCTGACCCCGTCGGCCAGCAGCTTCACGTCCTGGCTCCACCAGCTCGCCCGGGCGCCGGTGATCGTGACCGCGGCGAGCAGGAGCGGGAAGACCATCAGCCCCGCGGCCAGCCGCCAGGTCGGCACGGTGCTGAACCAGGTCCGGTGCCGGATCGGCTGCTCCAGGTAGGTGTAGCTGACGACGGCCAGCCCCAGGCCGACGAGCGCGGCGAGCACGCGGACCACGACCGGGGTGTGACCGGGATCGAAGAACGTCCCGGCGAAGACGATCACCGGCCAGTGGTAGAGGTACCAGCCGTAGGACCGGTCACCGAGGTAGGTCATCGGGCCCTTCGCGAGGACGTCGGCGACCCGGCCGCCGGCGACGGCACTCCAGATGAGCAGGCCGGCGGCGGTGACCGGGAGGGCCGCGACCGCTCCCGGGAACAGCGCCGGGTTGGTCAGGAGCACCAGGCTCGCCACGAGCAGCACCACCCCGGCCACGCCGAGGGCGTCCGCCGTACGACGGCCGTGCACCTTCCCGGCGTACGCCGCGAGCGCGATCAGGGCCCCCACCCCGAACTCCCAGGCCCGCGTGAACGGCGCGTAGAACGCGAAGGTCGGACCGATCGGCACCGGGAGCGAGGCGTAGGTGAGGAACGCGCTCATCGCGAACGAGCCCAGCGAGACGAGCACCACCAGCCACACGGTGGTGCGCACCCGCGAGACGCCGCGGCGACGGGCGAACCAGAACGCGCCCGCGAGCAGCACGGGGAAGACGAGGTAAAACTGCTCCTCGACCGCCAGCGACCAGGTGTGCAGCAGCGGGTTGGCCTCGGCCGCCGGGTTGAAGTACCCGAAGGTGGTGACCATCAGGGTGGCGTTGGAGAACCAGAAGGTCGCCGACACCGCGGTTCCGGCGACGATCGGCTGGGAGAGCACCGGCGACATCAGCGGGATGCTCAGGAAGAGGACGAGGACCAGCATCGCCGCCGACGCCGGCAGCAGCCGCCGGATCCGGCCGGCCCAGAAGGTGCGGAAGCTGATCTTTCGCCGCTTCTCGGTGGCGTTGAAGAGCATCCGGGTGATCACGAAGCCGGAGATCACGAAGAAGACGTCGACGCCGACGTAGCCCGAACCGATCGGCAGCCCGGCGTGGTACGCGACCACGAGGAGCACGGCGATCGCGCGCAGGCCCTGGATCCCGGGGATGATCCGGGAACGGGTGGCGGTCGGAGCGGCGACGCCCGCTTCACGGGGACCGCCGTCCCGCTGGCTCGAGCGGTGCTTCGGCGGCGCTGCAGTCTGGGTCATCGGTTTCCTACATCTAGCCCGGTTTCGCACCTCCCCAGGGCGTTGGCCGGATCATGCGGGATAACGCCCGAGCCGGTCGAAGGATACGGTCGGACCCCGCCCCGGCCCGTCAGCCGATGCCGACGGGCTCCCGCGCGGGCGCCTCGGCCGCCGCCGGGGCATCGGTCTCCCGGATTCCGTACCGCTCCCAGAACCGCTGCAGCGGCGCGGGCGCGTACCAGTTCCACCGGCCGAGCAGCTTCATCGTCGCCGGGACCAGCAGTGCCCGGACCACGGTCGCGTCGATGAGCAGCGCCACCAGCATGCCGACGCCGATCATCTTCATGAAGACGATGCCGCTGGTGGAGAAGCCGCCGATCACGACGGCGAGCAGGAGCGCCGCCGAGGTGATGATCCGGCCGGTCTTCTGCACGCCGACCGCGACCGCGTGGGTGTTCCGCTCGGTGGGGTCGGCGATCAGGTCGGTGGTCCGGTCCCACTCCTCGCGGACGCGGCTGAGCAGGAAGACCTCGTAGTCCATCGAGAGCCCGACCAGGATCGCGAGCATGAAGATCGGCTGGGTCGCGTCCAGGAAGCCGGTGGAGGTGTAGCCGAGCAGGCCCTCCAGGCGGCCGTCGGCGAAGATCCAGGTGATCACGCCGAAGGAGGCGGTGATCGACAGGACGTTCATCAGGACGGCCTTCACCGGCAGCACCACCGACCCGAAGGCCAGGAAGAGCAGCATCAGCATCACCGCGACGATGATCGCGGCCATCCAGGGCAGGTGCGCCTTGATGGAGGCGAGCAGGTCCACGGTGTCGGCGCTCAGCCCGCCGACCAGCACGTGCTCGCCGTCCGGGCCGGGCACGGCACGGATCTCCTTCACGACCTCCCGGGACGCGTCGGCCTGGCTGTTGCCGCCCCAGGTGGCGCGCAGCAGCGTGGTGCCGTCCTTCGCGTCGACCGGGCGGACGTCCAGGACGCCGTCGACCCGCTGCACCCGGGCGACGTACGCCGCCACCTCGGTCCGGTCCCCGGTCTCCAGCAGGATGTTCGCGGTCGACTTCTCCTCGCCGAACTGCTGGTTGAGCTTGACCGCGGCGACGTGCGCCGGGTGGTCCGGCGGCAGCACCCGGTAGTCGACCGAGCCCCACTTCACGCCGAGGAACGGCGAGGCCAGGAAGAGCAGCGCCCCGACGATCACGACCATCACCACCACGGGACGGCGCATCACCGCGTGCGCGAGCCGGGCCCAGGCGCCGTGCTCGGTGTCGACCGCGACCGGCTTGCCGCGCCGCCAGGGCAGCCGGCCGGCGTCGATCCGGCGGCCGAGCAGGAGCAGCACGGCGGGGAGGACGGTGAGCGCCGTGGCGGCCGCGATCACGACGGCCGCGATGCCGCCGTACCCGAGGCTGCGCAGGAAGTTCTGCGGGAAGACCAGCAGGGCCGACATCGCGGCGGCGACGGTGAGGCCGGAGATCAGGACCGTGCGCCCCGCCGTGCCGAGGGTGACGCGCATCGCCTCGCGCGGCGCCGTCGGGTCGTCCTCGGGGCGCAGCGCGAGCTCCTCGCGGTACCGGCTGATCACGAACAGGGCGTAGTCGATCGCCAACCCCATCCCGAGCAGGGAGATCACGTTGATGGAGAAGATCGAGACCTCGGTGAAGTTGGTGATCAGCCGGACGATCGCGAGCGCACCCACGACGGAGATCGCGCCGACCATCACGGGCATCGCGGCGGCCACCAGGCTGCCGAAGATCAGCAGCGACAGGATCAGCACGATCGGCAGCGTGATCAGCTCGGCGCGGGCGAGGTCCTCGCTGACCGTCTCGTTGACGCCCTTGTAGACCGCCCACGGCCCGGCGATGTCGGTCTCGAGGTCGCCGGACTCCAGCGCCGGGGCGAGCAGGTCGTTGTTGTCGGCCTGCTCGGCCTGGGTGTCGCCGGCCACGGAGATGAGCACCTGGACCGCGTGGCCGTCGGTGGACCTCATCCCGGGGTCCTGGGTGTCCCAGTAGGTCAGCACCGAGGTGGTGGTGCCGCGCGGGATGCCGTCCAGGGTGTGCTCGACCTCGGCCTTGAACGCGGGGTCGTCGGCGCTCAGGTCCTTGCTCCGGTAGAGCACGATCACGTCGACGTTCTTGTTGCCGTAGACCGCCTGCTCCCGGGCGAGCTCTTTGGCCGCGTCGCTCTTCGGGTCGTCGAACCCGCCCTTGCCGAGCGAGTCGAAGACCCCGAACCCGTACGCCGCCGCGGCGACGGTCGCGACGATCCCCAGGGCGAGGACGAGCCTGGTGCGGCGGAGCAGGAACTGGGTCCAACGGTTCAGCATGACGACTCCCGGCTGCGGTTCGAAGACAGTGTTTACACCGTTTACGGTGAACGGTGTAAACTAAACGGTGTAAACCCCGTGCTTGTCAAGCAGTTAGAGTGCAGCCAGCCATGACCACCGTGCAGAGCTCGACACCCGCCCCCGGTCCGACCACCCGGGAGCAGACCCACGCCGCCACCAAGGCGCGGATCGTCGCCGCTGCCCGCACGCTGCTGGTCAACCGCGGCGAGGTCACCCTGCGGGCGATCGCGCGCGAGCTCGGCATGACCGCGCCCGCGCTCTACCGGTACGCCCCCAGCCACGAAGAGCTCGTCCGGACGGTCGCGATCGCGATCGACGCCGACGTGGCCGAGCGGATCACCCGGGCCTCCGACGCTCAGCCCGCCGAGGACCCCGCGGCGCGGCTGATCGCGGCGACGGTCGAGTTCCGGCAGTGGGCACTGACCAACCGCGAGGAGTTCGCGCTGGTCTTCACCAACGTCGACGTCGACTGCATCGACGAACTCACCGCCTCCGCCTCGACCGGGATGAAGTTCTCCGAGCTGCTGTTCACGCTCTGGGCCGCGAAGCCGTTCCCGGTCCCCGCGCTCGACGAGCTCGACCCCGGGCTCGCCGAGATCCTCCGCGACCCCGCCGTGCCGGCCGACCTGACCGCCGTACCGGACGAGCTCCGCGGCCTGGTCTGGGTCCTCGAGCGCGCCTGGTCGCGGCTCTACGGCACCGTGACCCTGGAGGTCTTCCGGCACATCGACCCGCGCATCGTCGAGCAGGCGCACCTGTTCCGCGCGATGGTCGAGGACCAGGCCGAGCCGCTCGGGCTGGTCGACGACCTGCCGCGGCTGCGGGTCCTGATCAGCGAGCTCCTCGCCACCGGTGGTTGAGGAAGGCGCGCAGCGCCTGTCTCGAAACCCTCGGCTCAGCGGGTCTGCCAGAGCCCCATCAGGTTGCCCTCGACGTCCTTGAAGTACGCCGCCCAGCCCATGTCGCCGACGTCCTGGCGACCGAGCACGGTCATGCCGCCGAGGGACTCGATCTTCGCCAGCGCCTCGTCGATGTCGTCGACGTCGATCGTGATCACCGGGCGGTCGGTGGGCGACTCGCGCTTCAGCATCCCGCCACCGATGTAGCCGGGCTCGGCCGGGAACCCGCCGTCGCCGGCCGGGCCGGTCTGGACGATCGAGTAGTGCATCTCGGGGATCTCGGCGATCCGCCAGCCGAAGGCGTCGGCGTAGAACTTGCGGGCCCGGTCCCCGTCGTCGAAGGGGATCTCGAAGTGCACGACACGTCCGCTCATGGGAGGCAGCCTAGCGGGGCCGCCCTCAGCCGATCGCGGCCGCGGCCGCCCGGCCGGCGACCCGCCCGGAGAAGATGCAGCCGCCGAGGAAGGTGCCCTCCAGGGCGTTGTACCCGTGCACGCCGCCGCCGCCGAAGCCGGCCACCTCGCCCGCGGCGTACACGCCCGGGAGCGGGGTGCCGTCCGGCTGCAGCACCCGGGCGTCGAGGTCGGTGTGCAGGCCGCCGAGGGTCTTGCGGGTGAGGATGTTGAGCCGCACCGCGATCAGCGGGCCGTTCTTCGCGTCGAGGAACTTGTGCGGCGAGGCGGTCCGGATCAGCTTGTCGCCGCGGTAGCTGCGGTGGCCGCGGACGTAGGTCAGCTGGATGTCCTTCGTGAACGGGTTGTCGAGCTCGCGGTCGCGCTCGGTGATGGTCCTGGTGAGCGAGTCGACGGTGATCAGGTCGCTGCCCGCGACCCGGTTCATCCCGGCGACCAGGTCGGCCACGTCGTCGGCGACGACGAAGTCCTCGCCGTGCTGCTTGAACGCCTCCACCGGACCCGGCGCGCCCGGGCGCACCCGGGAGAGCAGCAGCTTGACGTCCTTGCCGGTGAGGTCGGGGTTCTGCTCGGAGCCGGAGAGCGCGAACTCCTTCTCGATCACCTTCTGGGTGAGGACGAACCAGGAGTAGTCGTAGCCGGTGCGCATGATCGCGCCGAGGGTGCCGAGGGTGTCGAAGCCCGGCAGGTACGGGGCACCGAAGCGCTCGCCGGTGGCCGAGAGCCACAGCGACGACGGGCCGGGCAGGATCCGGATGCCGTGGTTCTCCCAGATCGGGTCCCAGTTCCGCAGGCCCTCGGTGTAGTGCCACATCCGGTCCGGGTTGATGATCTCGGCGCCCGCGGACTCGGTGATCGCCTGCATCCGGCCGTCGACGTGCGCCGGGACGCCCGCCACCATGAACTTCGGCGGCTCGCCGAGGCGGTCGACCGGCCACTGCTTGCGGACCTGGTCGTGGTTGCCGCCGATGCCGCCGGAGGTCACGACCACCGCCTGGCAGGAGTACTCGAAGTCGCCGATCTCGTCGCGGTTCGACGCCTTGCCGCGGTCCATGCCGTCGTCGGCGAGCAGCGCGCCGCGGACGCCTGTGACGACCCCCTCGGTCTTCACCAGGTCGTCGACCCGGTGCCGGAAGCAGAGCTCGACGCGGCCCTGCGCGACGGCCTCGCGGACCCGGCGCTCGAACGGCGCCACCACGCCGGGACCGGTGCCCCAGGTGAGGTGGAACCGCGGCACCGAGTTGCCGTGCCCGCCGGCGAGGCCGCCGCCGCGCTCGGCCCAGCCGACGACCGGGAAGAACCGCAGGCCCTGGTCGTGGAGCCACTGCCGCTTCTCGCCGGCCGCGAAGTCGACGTACGCCTCGGCCCACTTCCGCGGCCAGTGGTCGGACTCGCGGTCGAACTGCGCGCTGCCCAGCCAGTCCTGGAGGGCGAGCTCGCGGGAGTCCTTGATGCCCATCCGGCGCTGCTCCGGGGAGTCGACCAGGAAGAGGCCGCCGAGCGACCAGAACGCCTGGCCGCCGAGGCTCTGGGCCGGCTCCTGGTCCAGCAGCAGCACCTTCTTGCCCGCGTCCGCGAGCTCTGCGGTGGCGACCAGGCCGGCCAGGCCGGCACCCACGACGACGACGTCAGCATCCATGACCCGAGGGTGACACATCGTCCAGATGTCCCACAAGGTGACACATCGCACCTGTGTACCGAGGGTGGCTACAGTGCCTCCATGGCCAGTCCCGAGGACGCGTACGCCGCGGCCACCCGCAGCTACCTGGCCGGCCGCCGCGTCGACATGCGCGAGCTGGCCGGCGAGATCGGCGTCTCCCGCAACACCCTCTACCGCTGGACCGGTGGCCGCGACCGGCTGCTGCAGGACGTGATCTGGGCGCTCAGCGAACGCGCCCTCGACGACATCTGGGCCGCCACCGCCCGGCGCCGCGGCGCGAGCCGGCTCCGCGAGGCGCTCCGCCGCTACCTCGAGATCGTGATCGCCTCGGAGCCGCTGCACGCCTTCCTGCGCAACGAGACCTCGGTCGCCCTGCGCCTGCTGACCGCCCGCGGGCCGTTCCAGGACCGGCTGGTCGCCCGGACCGTCGCGCAGCTCGACGAGGAGGCCGCCCGCGGCACCTGGACCCCGCGCGCCGACACCGCCCTGCTCGGCTACGCGGTGGTCCGGCTGATCGAGGGCTTCGTCTACAACGACGCGATCATCCAGAGCCGGCCGGCCGTCGACGACGCGGTCGCGGTGATCGACCTGCTCCTGGGGTGAGGCGGCGCCACCTAGGCTGGAGCCATGGCTGACTCGGCACCGGTCCTGCGCGATCCGGCGAACCTCGTCTCCCCCAGGGCCAGGCTGCGCTGGCGGATCGGCGCGGGCATCCTCGTGCTGGTCGGCGTCGGCGTCCTCGTCGGCGTGACCGTCGCGACCGACGCGGCCGGCTGGTGGCTCTGGTGGCCGGCGTACCTGGTGCTCGCCGGCGCCTACCTGGTCCTGATGCCGCGGCTGCGCTACGCGACCCACCGCTGGGAGACCACGCCGACGGCGATCTACACCCAGACCGGCTGGATCGGCCGCACCCGGGAGATCGCCCCGATGTCGCGGGTGCAGACCGTCGAGTTCCACCAGGGCGTCATCGACCGGATGCTCGGGCTCGCCACGGTCAGTGTCAGCACCGCCTCCGACGAGGACCTCACCATCGAGCTGCTCGACCGCGCGGTCGCCGAGGAGCTCACCGCCCGGCTGACCGCCGCCGCCGAGGCCGAGGTCGGGGACGCCACGTGACCGCGTCGGACGCCGGCCCGCTCGCCGTCCCCGAGGTGGACTGGCGCCGGCTCGACCCCAAGATGCTGCTCGTCTACCCGGTCGGCGAGGTCGCCCGGCTCGCGGTCCCGCTGCTCGCCCTGCTCTTCCTCGGGTCCGGCGGACCCGACGTCTGGCACCTGCTCGTCGTGGCCATCCCGGTCGCGCTCGGGATCTGGCGCTACGCCACCACCGCGTTCCGGATCACCCACGAGCACGTCGAGCTGCGGCACGGGCTGATCAGCAACCACGTCACCCGGGCCCGGCTCGACAAGGTCCGCACGGTCGCGCTGGACGCGAGCCCGATCCACCGCGTGCTCGCGCTGGCCAAGGTCCGGATCGGCACCGGCGACGACGCCGGCCTCGAGCTCAACGCGCTGCCGACCGCGCAGGCCCGCGCGCTGCGGGCCGCGCTGCTGCACGCGGGCACGGCGGCGCAGGTTCCGGCCTCGGGCGTCGCTCCGGTGGTCCCGGACCTGGCCGGCCCGCAGCCCGACGACGACGTCCTGCTCCGCTTCGACCCGAGCTGGTTGCTGCTCGCCCCCTTCACCGGCACCGGGCTGTTCATCGCGGCCGGTGCGCTCGCGGCCGCGTCCGGGCCGTTCCAGGAACCGGCGAGCCGGGTCCTGGAGAAGCTCGACCGGAGCACGAACGGCATCCCGGTCGTCGCCCTGGTCGCGGGCGGGGCGCTGCTGGTCGGGATCACCCTGGTGGTGCTCTCCGTCGCCGGGTACGCGCTGACCAACTGGGGCTTCACCTTCTCCCGCGACCGGGCCGGCCGGTCCTGGCACATCCGCAAGGGCCTGCTCTCCACCAAGGAGACCAGCATCGACGTCTCCCGGGTGCGCGGCGTCACCGTCTGCCGCCCGGCCGGGCTGCGGCTGGTCGGCGGCGGTTCGGCCCGGGCGCTGGTGACCGGCCTGAAGGAGGACGACTCGAAGAGCTCGGCGCAGGTCGTGCCGGCGGCGCCGTACCGGGTGGTCGACGCGTTCTGCCGGGAGGCCTTCGGCGACGTCGAAGCACTGGAGGTGCCGCTGCTCCCGCACGGCCCCCGCGCCCGACGACGCCAGCTGCTCCGTCCGCTGCGCGGGGTGCTCGGCCTCTGCCTCGTCGCCGCCGTCGTCGCGATCTCGGCCGACCTGCCGTGGTGGGTCGTGCTGCTCCCGCTGGTGCTGGTGCCGTTCGCCGTGCTGATCGGGCTGGACCGCTACCGGGCCCTCGGCCACGCGCTCACCGCGCACCACCTCGTCGCCGGGGCTCCGAAGGTCAACCGGCACCGGCACCTGCTGCTCCGCCACGGCATCATCGGCTGGCAGGTCCACCAGAACTGGTTCCAGCGGCGCGCCGGCGTGGTCACCCTCGTCGCCACCACCGCGGCCGGCGACAAGAAGTACGCCGTCGTGGACGTGCCCGAGGAGGTCGGGACCGCGCTGGCCCACCAGGCCCTCCCGGGGCTGGTGGCGCAGTTCTGCGCGTGACCCGCTAGATCAGCTTCTTGAACACCGGCATCGGCGCGTGCTTCATGACCATCCCGAGGGGAGCCCAGGGCAGCGCCGGGACCGCCGCGGAGGCCTTCTCCTTCTCGATGGCGTCGACCATCGCCCGGACGCCCTTCTCGGTGCTCGCCATCAGCGGGGTGGACTGCGCGACCTTGTCGTTCATCTCCGAGGCGATGTAGCCCGGGTAGAGCACGGTCACCTTGATCGGCTTGCCGTACAGCTCGGCGCGCAGGCCCTCGGCGAGGTGGGCGACCCCGGCCTTGGTGGCGGCGTACGTGGTCAGGTTCTTCGGCATCCCGCGGACCGCCGACATCGAGCTGATCATCACGAAGTGGCCGGCGTTCTGGGCCCGGAAGATCTCCATCGCCGCCTCGGACTGGGCCAGGGCGGCGACGAAGTTGGTCATCGCGGTCTGCTTGTTGGCGTCGTACCGGCCGGTGCCGAGCGGGGCGCCCTTGCCGAGCCCGGCGTTGATGACGATCCGCTCGACCGTGCCGAAGTCGGCCTGGAACGCGCGGAAGACCTCGAAGACCTGGTCGTCGTCGGTGACGTCGAGCGCACGGACCTCGACCCGGCGCGCCGGGTCGGCGGCGAGGATCTCCGCCCTGAGCTCGTCCAGCTTGTCGGTACGACGCGCGCACAGCGCCAGGTCGTAGCCCTTCGCGGCGAACTGCCGCGCCATCTCAGCTCCGAGCCCGCTGCTCGCTCCGGTGATCAAGATCGTCTTCGGCATGAGCCGATCCTGTCAGACGGCGTCCGGCCCAGGCGTAGTAGACGGCCGCGGTGACGGCCAGCCCGACCAGCCAGGAGATGTCCGCGCCGCCGAGCAGCTCGGTGACCGGCCCGGTGTAGAGCTTCTGCGCCAGGAACGGGACCTGCACCACCACCCCGATCCCGTACGACGCCAGCGCGACGCCGTTCCAGCGCCCGTACCGCCCGTCGGGGTCGTAGAGGGCGGGCACGTCGATCCGCTCCTTCGAGATCAGGTAGTAGTCGACCAGGTTGATCGCGCTCCACGGCGTGAACACCATCAGCAGCACGAGCACGAAGTTCTTGAAGTTGGCCAGGAAGTCCGCGGACGAGAACAGCCCGATCCCCACGGAGACCGCGAGGAAGCCGCCGATGACCAGGGCTCGCGCGGCCGGCGAGACGCTGGTGCGCCGGGTGAACCCCGACACCGCGGTGAGCACGGTCATGAAGCCGCCGTAGGCGTTGAGGCAGTTGACCGCGAGCTTGCCGCAGACGATCACCAGGAACACCGCCGTGGCCGCCGCGCCGCCGCCGGCGAGCTCGCCGAGGTACCCGACCTGGTCGCCGAGGAAGCCCGCCTCCCCGGCGGTGACCGGGAGCGAGGCGACCAGCACGCCGAGGGTCATCGACGCCTGCGAGCCGAGCACAGTGCCGGCGTAGGTGGCGCCGAAGGTCGCCCGGGTCGAGGTGTCCCGCGGCAGGTAGCGGCTGTAGTCCGCGACGTACGGACCGAAGGTGAGCTGCCAGCCGGCGCCGAGCGCGACGGCGAGGAGGAAGGTCGGGAACGCGAACCGCGCGCCGCCCAGGATCGAGCCGAGGGGATGCTCGGCGAGGATCCGGACGGTCAGGTAGCCGAAGGCGAGGATGCCGGCGACGGTCGAGACCCGGCCGATCCAGTGGATCGCCCGGTAGCCGAGGAAGGCGAGCACGGCGGTGGCCAGGCCGAACAGGACGATGCCGGTCCGCGGGCTGTCGAGCCCGAGTCCGTTGCTGAGCGCCTGGCCGGCGAGGACGCTGCCGGTGGCCCCGAAGCCGAGGTACATGAGGACCACGAGGACGAGCGGGACGGCTGCGCCGTACACGCCGAACTGCGCCCGGCTGGAGATCATCTGCGGCAGCCCCAGCCGCGGGCCCTGGGCGGCGTGCAGCGCCATCACCGCGCCGCCGAGGAGGTTGCCGATCAGCAGCCCGACGATCGCCCAGAGCGCGTCGGCGCCGAAGACGACCGCCAGGGCACCGTCCACGATCGCGGTGATCTGCAGGTTCGCGCCCACCCACAGGGTGAACTGGCTCGACGGGCTCCCGTGCCGCTCGTCGTCGGGGACCACGTCGATGGTCCGCCGCTCCACTCGTCCGGTCGTCGCTCCCACGACTCGCCCCTTCCGACGGGGGCCGGTGGTCAGCCCGTCATCAGGGAGGACTCCCGGAAGGTGCCGTCGAGTACGCGGGTCGGGAAACTTTGTGGAAGCTCAGCGGTAGGTGACGGCGCCGGGGACGCCCTCGAGGTGCGACTGGTCGTTGTAGCTGAGCAGGTTCAGCCCGCGGCGGCCGGTGACCAACCGGGTGAGTGCGGCGTTGACCGCCATCCGGTTGAGCCGGGTCCAGAGGTCGGCGTCACCGCCCGGGGAGAGGACCTCGGCGACCGCCCAGCCGACGGGTCCGCCGGAGGTGAAGACGGCGACGGTGCGGCCGCCCGCGGCCAGCTCCGTCGTGCGCGCGAGCGCGTCGGAGACGCGGGCGGTGAAGCCGGCGAAGGACTCCGCACCTCCGCCGGTAGCGCCGCCGATCCACGCCGCCGTCGCCTCCTCGAACCAGCGCTGGAACTCCGCCTTGGTCGGCTCGCCCTCGTGGGTCGGCGGGTGCGCGGCCAGCACGGAGAGGAAGTCGAACTCGTCCCAGCCGGGGTCGACCGTGGGCGGGAGGTCCCAGCCCGCCGCCGCGGCGCAGGCCTCGGCCGTCTCCCGGTGCCGGCGCATGGTGCCGTGCACGACGGCGTCGACCGCGATGCCCCGGGCCGCGAGCGCGGTGCCGAGGAGCTTGCCCTGCTCGAAGCCGAGCGAGGAGAGGGCGTCGTAGTCCTCGGCGCCGAAGGAGGCCTGGCCGTGCCGGACCAGCAGGATCTGGCCCATCAGCGTTCGGCGCGGGTCGGGTCAGGGCTTGTTGAAGACGTCACCCGCAAAGGATGCCTGCTGGCGGTCGCCGGCGTAACCGAGGTACGGCAAACCGAACAGGTCCTCGACCGTGCGCAGCCACGAGTAGTGGTTGTACGGCTTCGTCGAGGTCGTGCCCGGAGCGACCCAGCGCGGTGCCACCACCAGCGCCCCGATCCGGCCGCCACCGAGGCCGAGCAGCCCCGGGAGCAGGGCGTTCGGGGTCGAACCCTGGCCGCAGCAGGCGCCGGCGGATCCCGGGCTGATCTCGCCCTCGTCGGCGGTGATGACGAGCATGCCGTCGGCCTGGAAGGCCGGCGAGGCCAGGATCCGCGGCACCCAGGTGCGCAGGAACTCGTCGAAGCTGGTCAGGCCGCCGGGCCGGCCGTCGGCGCACGGCGCGTCGTGACCGTCCTCGCACAGTCCCGGCGTGATGAAGGTGAGGTTCCGCGTCGTGCTGACGCTCGCGAGGTCGGCGGGCAGCTGGCCGAGGTCGACGACGTGCTCGCGGCAGGAAGCGGCGTCGTCGATGATCGAGTGGAAGTACATGAACGGGTTGTGCCGGGTCGCGTAGTTGTCGCCGACCTTCGCCTTCTGGGTGTCGTCGACACCGTTCAGCTGCGGGTGCCGGCACGGCGTGCCCATCTCCTGCATGTAGCCGCGCCAGGTGCGACCGGCGGCGGTCAGCTGGTCCGCCACGGTCTTGACGTCGGCCGGGTAGACGCAGCCGGTCCCGACGGCCTGACCCGGCGCGACGGTGAACAGCCGCAGGAACTCGGTGTAGACCTGGCAGTCGGCCTGGGTCTGCAGGTTCGGACCCTGGCCGGAGATCATCGACACGTAGTTGTCCAGCGACGCGTGACCGGTGCCGTAGTACTGCTCGAGCAGCACGCCCTGGTCGCGCAGCGTGTTGGCCAGGTACGGCGCCGCGCCCTGGCGGTCCCAGGTGCTGGTGGCGTCCTCGTTCTCGTACACGATCATGAAGACGTGCCCCACCGGCGGCCCCACCGGCGGCCCCACCGGGGTCGCGCCGGACGCGGTCGAGGTGGAGACGCCGGGGAGGACGGCGAGTCCGAGGACGGTGGCGAGCGCGAGGGCGCCACGGAGGAGCAGCTTCATGCGGGAGGACCTCCAGGTCGGGTGCGCGCGCAGACTATTGGCGCGGGCCGCGCTGCGCCAGACCCCCCGGGAGATCGGCCGGTGATCAGCCGATGACGCGCAGGCACCGGTCCTCGTAGTAGTGCACCGCCTGGCCGAACGCGGCGTACACCTCGTTGGTGGTCTGGCCGTGGAAGTAGCGGTAGTAGATCTGCTGGGCGATCACGGCGAACCGGAAGAGCCCGTAGACCTCGTAGAACTTCCACTCCTCCGGGGTCACCGAACTGCGCCCGATGATGTCGGCCATCCGCTCGCAGTAGTACTCCACGAACTCGGCGCGGGTGAACATCCCCGGCACGTTGCTCGGCTGCCGCCGGACGAGCTGGAACCCCTCGTCGTCGTCGGCCTGCACCCAGTAGGAGAGCGTGCTGCCGAGGTCCATCAGCGGGTCGCCGAGGGTGGCCATCTCCCAGTCCAGGACACCGATGATCCGGCTGGGGTCGCTCCTGTCGAGCACGACGTTGTCGAACCGGTAGTCGTTGTGGATGACGCAGTTGGCGACGTCGGCGGGCATCCGCTCGACGAGCCAGGCCGTCACCCGCTCGAAGGCGGGGGCGTCGTCGGTCATCGCGTTGCGGTAGCGGCCGGTCCAGCCGGTGATCTGGCGCTCGACGTACCCGGAGCCCTTGCCCATCGCGGCGATGTCCGGGCGGCTGGTGTCGACCCGGTGGAGCTGGATCAGGGTGTCGACGAAGGTCCGGCACAGGTCGCGGGCGCCGGCCTCGTCGAGGTCGAGGCCCGCGGGCAGGTCGCGCCGCGGGATCAGGCCGTCGAGGCGCTGCATCACGTAGAAGTCCGAGCCGATCACCGACTCGTCGTCGCAGAACGCGACCATCTCCGGCACCAGGCCGAACGGCTCCTGGAGCGCCGACTGCACCCGGAACTCGCGGCCCATGTCGTGGGCGCCGGCCGCCTTCTTGCCGGCCGGCGGCCGGCGCAGGATCAGGTCCGCCTCGGCAGTCCGGAGCGAGTAGGTGAGGTTCGAGGCGCCGCCGCCGAACTGCTGCACCTCGACGTCACCGACGAGCTCGGTCCCCTGCGCGGCCAGCCAGGAGCGCACCGCCTCCAGGTCGAACGCGTCCTCCTCGCGGACCTTGCTCGCACCTTCAATGGTGTCGGTCACTGCTGCTCCCCTTCCCTCGTGTTCAGCCCATCGCGTTGAGCCGGGCGGCCTGCTTGCGCATCACCTGGTCGTACGTCGCCCGGTCGCCGACCTTCAATCCGTACGCCGCCCGCGCGGCCTCGTCCGGCAGGATCAGCTCCTCGCCGCGGTCGAGCGCCTCCAGGATCTCGGCGGCGATCTCGTCGGGACCGAGCGGCGCCTCGGCGACCAGGACGCCGATGACCGCGCCGACGGCCGTGTCGGTGCCCTGCATGTTCTCGACCAGCGGCGTGCGGAAGTAGGACGGGCAGACGACCGCGGTCCGGATGCCGTGCTCGGCGAGCTCGTGGCCCATCGTCTCGGTGAAGGCGACGACGGCGGCCTTGACCGCGTTGTAGGAGCCCATCCCGGCCGGGTGCACCAGGCCGGCGAGCGAGGCGGTGTTGACGATCAGCCCGCTGCCGGCCGCCTTCATCATCGGCACGAACGCCTTGGTGCCGCGGACGACGCCGAAGAGGTTGATCTCGGTGATCCACTGCCACTCGTCGAGGCCGGCCACGTCGATCCGGCCGCCCCCGGCGACGCCGGCGTTGTTGTGGAGCACGTCGAGCCCGCCCCAGTGCTGCTCGACCCAGGCGACCGCGGCTGCCCAGTCGTCGTCGGAGCGGACGTCGAGGTGGAGGTGCTCGACGCCCTCGACCGGCTCGGCCGGCGGGTTCAGGTCGGCGCTGACCACCTGGTCGCCGCGCGCGACCAGCGCCCGGCAGAGCGCGGCGCCGAGGCCGGAGGAGCCTCCGGTGACGAGGATGCGAGACGGGTTTCGAGACGGGCGCTGCGCGCCCTCCTCAACCACCGGGGAGGTCATAGGTGCTTGCCGATCTCGAGCCGCGCCACGACGCCGCGGTGCACCTCGTCGGGGCCGTCGGCGAGCCGGAGCGCGCGGGCGTTGGTCCACATCGCCGCGAGCGGGAAGTCCTGCGACATCCCGCCGCCGCCGTGCATCTGCATCGCCATGTCGATGACCTGCTGCGCCATGTTCGGGACGATGACCTTGATCTGACTGACCTCGGAGAGCGCGTTCAGCGGGCCGCCGACGTCGAGCTTCCAGGCGGCGTTGAGGACGAGCAGCCGGGCCTGGTCGATCGCGATCCGGGCGTCGGCGATCCGCTCGGGGTTGCCGCCGAGCTTGACCAGCGGCTTGCCGAACGCGGTCCGCGACAGCCCACGCTTGATCGCGAGCTCCAGCGCCACCTCGGCCTGGCCGATCAGCCGCATGCAGTGGTGGACGCGGCCGGGACCGAGCCGGCCCTGGGCGATCTCGAAGGCACGGCCCTCGCCGAGCAGGATGTTGCCCTTCGGCACCCGGACCTCGTCGAAGACGACCTCGCCGTGACCGACGGGCTCGTCGAGCACGTTCATCGTCGACAGCATCCGCTCGACCTTCACCCCGGGCGCGTCCATCGGGACGAGCACCATCGTGTGCATGCGGTGCCGGTCGGCCTCGGGGTCGGCCCCCGCCGGATGGCGCAGCCCCATGAAGATGGCGACCTGGCAGTCCGGGTGGCCGACCCCGGAGCTGAACCACTTCCTGCCGTTGATCACGACCTCGTCACCGTCGACGATCGCCGTCGCCGCCATGTTGGTGGCGTCCGACGACGCCACCCCCGGCTCGGTCATGCAGAACGCGGACCGGATCCGGCCGTCCAGCAGCGGGTCGAGCCACTCCGCCTGCTGCTCGGGGGTGCCGTACTTGAGCAGCACCTCCATGTTGCCGGTGTCCGGAGCGTTGCAGTTGAACACGTACGGCGCCAGGAAGGTCGCCCGGCCCATCAGCTCGGCGAGCGGCGCGTAGTCGGCGTTGCTCAGGCCGGCGCCGCCGCGGGTGCCGTACTTCTCCGCCCAGGGCTGGTCGTGCCCGGCCGGGAGGAAGAGGTTCCAGAGCCCCTGGGCCCGGGCCTTCGCCCGCAGCTCACCGAGGATCGGCGACTCCGCCCACGTCCCCGAGGCGGCCGCCGCGGCGACGTCGCGGTGGTAGGCGTCCTGGACCGGTTCGATCTCGTCGGCCACGAAGGCCCCGACGAGGGCGGCGAGCTCCGCCGCCCGGGGAGAGGGGGAGAAATCCATGACCGTGACAGTAGCCCTGTCACGGTCCCGGGCGCATCGCTGGGTCCACAGGGTCCGCCGATCAGCAGGCGGAGGAGATCTTCACGCCGTTCGGCGCCGGCACCATCCCCGGCGTGGTCGAGAACCGGCCGTCGCCGTCCTGCCCGCGGGCGGTGCGGATGTCGGCGGTGATGTTGACCTGCTGGCCCGGCTTCAACGACACCGGCAGCAGCGCCACCTGGCGGCCGTGGTGCTCGTCGGCGGTGACCGAGTGCGGCTGGCCGTCGACGCGCAGGGCCGTGATCTCGCCGCCGTACGGGCCGTAGACACGCAGGTTCAGCGCGATCGTGCCGCGCGGTACGTACCGCCCGTCGCCGAGGATCCAGGACGAGATGCCGGCGATGTCCGTCGGCACCGTCGAGGTCAGCGCGACGGTGGCCCGCAGGTCCTGCGAGCCGTCCTGGCGGCAGTCCACCGCGGCCGCCGAGCTGCGCATCTGCAGGTAGTAGTCGACCTTCCCGGCGACGCTGTCGTTGAGGTAGACGCCGATCTCCGGCGAGGTCCCGCTGTTCCGGCCGAGCTCGCCGGCGATCGCGGTGCCGGAGAGCCTGGCCTGCTCGTCGTCGCGGGCCGACCAGAGCAGCACCCGGTGCTGGGACGCCCCCGTCGCCAGGCCCTTGACCGCCTGCTCCTGGCTGCCCTGCCCGGCCATCACGGCGTCGAAGACCTTCCGGGCGACGGTCTCGAAGAAGTCGTCCTGGGAGAGCTGGTCCGGGAGCAGCTGGTAGCTCTTGTTGAGCAGCGTCGGGACGACGTTGCCCGCGGTCAGGGTGATGCCGTGGCCGGCCTGGACCGGACCGGTGCCGGCCATCAGGCCGCTCAGCGCCACCGGGTCGATCGAGACCACGCCGTCGACGCGGATCTTCTGGGCGCGCTCGAGCATGGCCCGGGCGATCTGGGCGGCCTCCGGGAAGTCCGGGGTGAAGTTGGTGTCCCGGAAGTCGGTGGCGACGGTCCGGCCGTACTGCTGCTCGGTGTCCGCCGGGAGCTTGACCACCGGAGCGGTGAACCCGTTGACCTTCCCCGCCGAGCCCTGCCAGGTCATCGTGACCTTGCCCTGGTCGGCGTGCAGCACGGCGAGCGAGCCGGGCAGGCCGCCGGTCGACCGCAGCTCCGCGGGGTTCTGGATCATCAGCAGGTAGTCGCGCGGGCCGTCCTTGCCGAGCATCGCCGGCAGCAGCGTGAACGCCGCCGACGTGGCCGAGGCCGCGGACCGGGCCTCCTCGACCTGGGTCTGCAGGTCGCCGACGAGGTCGTTGAACGGGAAGACCAGGTCGCCCGTGCGGACCTCGTCGAGGTCGTCGGCCGCCTTCTCGATCGAGTCGGCCGCCTTGCCGACCGCCGGCGCGAGCTTCTCCACCGCGGCGATGTCGATCCGGCCGTCGACCGGACGGAACCGGCCCTCCTGGAGCGCCTCGCTCAGCTGGAGCGCGACCGGCGCGTTGCCCCGGGTGGCCGTGTCGAGGACTTCCGCGGCGGTCTGCACCGCGCCGATGTTCGCGCCGACGAACGGCACGTGCCGGCCGACGTCCCAGAGCAGGCCGTCGGTGGCGTCGTGCGCCCGGGCCGTCTGCTTCCCGAGCCGGTCCAGGGACCGGGTGGCGTCGTCGAAGTCGCCCGCCCGGACCTGGGTCCGGACCTGCTCCGCCTGCTCGCGGGCGTCCAGCAGCGAGCGCGACGCGGAGACCGCCTGCCAGACGAAGACCCCGAAGGCCACGCCGGCGAGCACGATCAGCGCGTACGCGATCCTGCGCTTGTTCGACCCGAGCGTCGTTCCTTCACCACCCACGTAGGGCAGTCTCAGGCCTGACCGAGCAGAAGTTCACCGTTTTCGGCACGACGACGCGCGACGACGACGGCGCCCGCGCCGGTGATGAGCAGCGCCACACCCGCGGCGAGGAACCAGAAGCTCGGGCCGCCGGTGTTCGGCAGGTCCGCACCACCCGGGGTGGCGACGGCGCTGGCCGGCGGGAGGACGGTGATGACGATGGTCCGGCTCCAGGTGGCTCCGGCGGCCGCGGCCCGGGCGTTCGCGCGGGCCGTCGGGGCGGCGTACGAGCAGGTGCCGTGCAGCGGGATCTTGGTGACGCGGGTCACGTCCGGTGCGGTGAAGGTGGTCCGGAACAGGGTGGTGGCCGCGCTTCCGCGGGTCACGCCGTTCCACTCCAGGTTCCAGGTGCAGGCCACGTCGGAGGTGGCGGTCGCGGTGAACTGCTCACCGCCGTACAGGGTCTGACGGTTCACCGAGAGGTCGATGGTGACGTCGGGGTACGCCGACGCGGACGGCGCCAGCCCGACGGTGGCCAGCAGCGCCAGGAGCGCAACGGCAAAAGCGGACGCGAACTTCTTCATAGTCGATCTCTCTCCCAGAAACGTCGACTGAGGTGCCTGTGGGCCACCCCGAGATCCCTTGCAGGGCAAAGTCCTCAACGACGCCGGAGGTGATGCGTTACGCAGAACCACGAAAAACAACTCCTGGGGTTCCTGGGAGTCGACCTAATTCATGCGGTTCACAGGTGGATGAGGCAGGCTTGCCCGGGAGTCCGCGCCAACCGCGGACCTGGAACACGACGGAGATCTCATGAAGAAGGCAGTTCTGGCTGCCCTGGCGGTCGTGCTCACGCTGTCGGTGGCGGCGTGCGGCTCGGACAGCAAGGAAACCCCCAAGCTCGGCGCCGAGGAGAAGAAGGTCGCGGCCAACATCTCGAAGACCTTCAGCAACGAGTCCTCAGGTGCGCTGACCGCGAAGGAGGCCGACTGCTTCGCCGACGGCTTCGTCGAGAAGGTCGGCGTCAAGAAGCTCAAGGCCGCCAAGCTCATCAACGAGAAGGGCGAGCTGAACCAGACGGGCGCCAAGTTCGACGACGAGATCTCCGGCAAGTTCGCCGACGCGTTCCTGGGCTGCGTGGACTACCAGAAGCGCCAGGCCGAGGAGATCGCGAAGGCCGACAAGAAGGTCGACGCCGTCAAGCTGCAGGCCTGCCTGGAGAAGGAGATGCCGGAGAGCTACGTCAAGAAGCTCATCGTCGCCTCGCAGACCCAGTCCGCCGACGGCGCCAAGCTGGTCGAGGAGAGCACCAAGAAGCTCAGCGGCTGCAAGACGCAGGCGACCGCGAAGTAGTCAGCCCGATCCGCAGCACCGGGGCCCGGGTCAGGTCGCCACGACGGCGACGACCCGGGCTCTGGTCTGCGGGTCGGCCCAGGCACGCGACGTACGGACCAGGCGCCAGCCGGACCAGCACAGGAACGGCACCGCCAGCAGCAGCGGCACCCGCCAGTCCTCGGCGTAGGACGTCGCCGAGAACACCAGTCCGAGCAGCGTCGTGACGATCGCCAGCCGGGCGCTGTAGCCGGCCATCACCACCGGCGGCGCCGGCGTCGCCCGGGCGCTCCGCATGTCGACGGCGTACGGCCGCGCGACCGACCAGCGCAGCGAGCGCGCGACGACGTACACCGAGACCACGACAGTGGCGGAGACGATCGAGGTCGCCTGCGCGGGCGTCGGTACGCCGGCCCGCAGCGCCGCGATCCCGACGGTGAGCGCGGCGGCGACCAGCAGCACCTCCAGCAGCACCATCGCCTTCGCGGCGAAGCCGATCCGCGGGTCCACCGGCAGGCTGTCGCGCCAGAGCGCACCGCGGCCCTCCAGGCACCAGGTGTTCACCCCGAAGAGCAGCGCCCCGCCGGACGCGACCAGGCCGGGGAGCACGGTGACGAGGTCCCAGGTGAGGTCACCGGCCAGGGCGACCGCGCCCGGCATCACGCCGAGGACCAGCAGCCCGCGGCGGATCGGGACCGCCCGCCAGATCGAGCTGCGGTCGACCCGGACCATCGCGGCGAGGTCGCCGCGCGGGTTCGGGCGGGCCTCCCGGACCCCGGACTCGAGGCGGAGCTCCTCGCGCTGCGGCCGGGTCAGCGCCCAGCGGGACGGCAGCAGGCCGAGGAGGACCGCGCCGACGAGCATCGCGAGCAGCGCGGCGGCATCGATCCCGAACCGGGTCCAGTTGCCCCCGGGCGCGCTCGCGCTGCCGAGGTAGATCTCCACCGTCGGGCTGCTGTCCAGGACCGCGGTGAACCGGCCGGTGATCACCAGCAGGGCGACGCCGGCGGCGGCCAGCGCGGCGATCACCCGGACCAGCGCCACGCCGTGCCGGTGGCTGCGCCGGATCCCCTCGAACGCCCAGCCGGCCGCCTGGCCGGCCGCGGTGCACACCGCGATCCAGAGCAGGACCGGGACCACCGACAGGCCGAGCCAGCGCGGTCCCAGCAGGTACGCCGTCGTGCCGAGCAGCGCCCACGCCTGGATCAGCCAGGCGGTGTTGAGCGGGGCGAGCAGCAGCGCGCCCAGGTGCTCGGTGACGGTCGAGACCGGGTACGCCACCGCCTGGTCGCGCGGAACGATCTCGCGACCACCGCCCGAGGTGACCGAGGAGACCGTGGTCAGCACCAGGAAGGCGAGCAGCAGGGTCGGCATCAGGGCGACCAGCTCGCCGCGGTGCGGGTCCTCGACGGCGTCGCGCGCGTACGCCGGGACCACCACGACGGCGACGCTCAGCAGCAGGATCGCGGCGAGGCCGAGCCGGAGCCGGGTCCGCGCCCGCGGCGTCATCGCGGCTCCCCGGAACGCCAGCAGCGCCCGCAGGTCGCCGGCACCGCGGCGGAGCTCAGTCCAGGAGTGCTCGGTACGCACGTGCCCCGTCCTCCCCGACCAGCTCCTCGGCGTCCATCGCGGCGACCGCGGCCCCGCCGCGGAGCACCAGGGCGTCCTCGCAGGCGTGCACGGCGAGGTCGCGCAGGTGGGTGGAGACCAGGACGGCGGCGCCGCGCGCCTTCGCGTCCGCGATGACCTGCTGGGTGGCCTCGACGCCGAGCGGGTCGACCCCGTCGAACGGTTCGTCGAGCAGCAGCACCTCGGGCTCGTGGAACGACGCCAGCACCACCGAGAGCCGCCGGTTCATGCCGTGGCTGAACCCGCCGGTGACCCGGTGCGCGACGGCGCCGAGGTCGAAGCGCTCCAGCATGTCGTGGGCGCGCAGCTCCCAGCCGTCCATCCGCCGCAGCCGCGCGGCGAGCTGGAGGTGCTCCCACGGCGTCGAGCGCGGCACCAGGCCGCCGACGTCGGGGCAGTAGCCGAGGGCACGCTTGGCGGCCAGCGGGTCGCGGCGCACGTCGATGCCGGCGACCAGCACCTCCCCCTCGGTCGGCGGGATGACCCCGGCCAGGACGCGCATGGTGGTGGACTTCCCGGCGCCGTTGCGGCCGAGCAGCGCGGTCGCGCGGCCGGCGTACGCCGAGACGTCGATCCCGCGGACCGCGTCCACGGCACCGAACCGCACCCAGAGGCCCCGGATCCGGATGCGCTCGGAGGTGTCCACCTCGGCATTCTCCTCGCCCTCCGGCGATCCGGGAACGAAATGTCCTGAATTGTTCGAGCGCAGCGAGAAGGTTGAGGAAGGCCGTCTAGGCCTGTCTCGAAACACCGGAGCCCCCGACCAGACCAGTCGGGGGCTCCGGAACGTGCGGTGCGGATCAGGCGGGGAAGGTCCCGCCCTTCTCGGCGACCTCGACCAGGCTGGCCGGGGGCGTGAACCGGTCGCCGTACTTGGCGGCGAGCTCGCGGGCGCGGGCGACGAAGCCGGCCGGGCCACGCCCGGTCTTGCCCTCGAAGCCGTTGATGTACTGGATCGCGCCACCGTGGACGGCCGGGAAGCCGATGCCGAAGATCGAGCCGATGTTGGCCTCGGCGGCGGAGTGCAGCACACCCTCGTCGAAGCACTTCACGGTCTCGATGGCCTCGACGACCAGCTGCCGGTCCTGGATGTCCTCGAACGGGATCTGCTCCTCCGCGACCGGGAAGACCTCGGTGAGGCCGTCCCACAGACCGGTGCGGTTGCCGTTCTCGTCGTAGGAGTAGAAGCCCTTGCCGACCAGCTTGCTGGACCGGCCGAGCTCGATCATCTTGTCGATGACGACCTCGGAGGGGTGCACCACCCAGGTGCCGCCGTCGCGCTCGGTCGCCTCGATCGACGCCTTGCGGATCTTGTACATCAGCTCCATGTTCAGCTCGTCGCTGATCTGGAGCGGACCGACCGGGTAGCCGGCCATCGTGGTCGCGCGGTCGATGCTCATCGGGTGCACGCCCTCGGCGAGCATCGAGATGCCCTCGTTGATCTGGGTGCCGATGACCCGCGAGGTGTAGAAGCCGCGGCTGTCGCTGACGACGATCGGGGTCTTCTTGATGAGCTGGACGATGTCGATCGCCTTGGCGGTGGTCTCGTCGGAGGTCTCCGCGCCGCGGATGATCTCCACCAGCGGCATCTTGTCGACCGGCGAGAAGAAGTGCAGGCCGATGAAGTCCTTCGGCCGGTCCACGCCGGTGGCGAGCTCGGTGATCGGCAGCGTCGAGGTGTTCGAGCAGAGCAGCGCGTCGGCGTTGATGTGCTCGGCGATCTCGGCGAAGACCTTGTGCTTCAGCGACGGGTCCTCGAAGACGGCCTCGATGACCAGGTCGCAGCCCTTGGCGTCGGCCGGGTTGTCGGTCGGCAGGATCCGGTTGAGCAGCGCGTCGGACTTCTCCTGGGTGAGCTTGCCGCGCGAGACGGCCTTCTCGTTGATCTTCTGCGAGTACGCCTTGCCGCGCTCGGCCGCCTCCAGGGAGACGTCCTTGAGTACGACCTCCAGGCCCGCTCGGGCACAGACGTAGGCGATGCCCGCGCCCATCATGCCGGCGCCGAGGACGACGACCTTGGTGGGCTGGAACTTCTCGACACCCTGCGGCCGCAGCGCGCCGGAGTTGATCTGCTGCAGGTCGAAGAAGAACGCCTGGATCATGTTCTTCGCGGTCTGGCCGGTGGCCAGCGACGCGAAGTAGCGCGACTCGATCTTCTCCGCGTTCGCGAAGTCGACCTGGGCGCCCTCGACGGCCGCGGCCATGATCGCCTCGGGAGCCGGCATCCGGACGCCCTTGAGCTGCTTGCGCAGGGTGGCCGGGAACGCCGGCAGCATGCCCGCCAGCGCCGGGTGCGACGGGGTCCCGCCGGGCATCTTGTAGCCCTTCTGGTCCCACGGCTGCGCCTTGGCGGCGTCGTTGTCCTTGTTGTCCAGGACCCACTTCTTCGCCGCGGCGAGGAGCTCGTCGGCCGGGACGATCTCGTCGATCAGGCCCTTGGCCTTGGCCGCGGCCGGCTGGTAGCGCTGGCCCTGGAGCAGGACCTCCAGCAGGGCGGTCTGGATGCCGAGGAGGCGGACCGTGCGGGTGACGCCGCCGCCGCCCGGCAGCAGGCCGAGGGTCGCCTCGGGCAGGCCGATCTCCAGGCGCGCGTCGGCCGCGATCCGGTGGCGGAACGCCAGCGCGATCTCGAGGCCGCCGCCGAGCGCGGCGCCGTTGATGGCGGCCACGGTCGGGACGCCGAGGAGCTCGATCCGGCGCAGCTGCGCCTTCACGGCCTGGCTCTGGTCGAAGATCTCCTGGGCCTGGTCCGGCTGCACCTGCTGCAGCTTGTTCAGGTTGCCGCCGGCGAAGAAGGTCTTCTTCGCCGAGGTGATCACGACACCGGTGATCGAGTCCTTCTCGGACTCCAGGCGGGCGACCGCCTCCTCCATCGAACGGCCGTAGAGCTCGTTCATGGTGTTCGCGCTGGCGGTCGGGTCGTCCAGCGTGAGGACGACGATCCCGTCGGCGTCCTTCTCGTAGCGCACCGCGCTCTGCTCAGTCATGTGCTTCGAATTCCTTTGGTCGTGGTCCGGCGCGTCAGACGCGCTCGACGATGGTCGCGATACCCATGCCGCCGCCGACGCAGAGCGTGGCGAGGCCGCGCTTGAGGTCGCGGCGCTCGAGCTCGTCGATGAGCGTGCCGAGGATCATCGCGCCGGTGGCACCCAGCGGGTGGCCCATCGCGATCGCACCACCGTTGACGTTGGTGATCTCGTCGGAGATGCCCATGTCGCGCATGAACCGCATCGCGACGGCGGCGAAGGCCTCGTTGATCTCGAAGAGGTCGATGTCCTTGACGTCGAGCCCCGCCTTGGCGAGCGCCTTGCGGGCGGCCGGGGCCGGACCGGTCAGCATGATCGTCGGGTCGGCGCCGGAGACGGCGGCCGAGATGATCTTGGCGCGCGGGGTCAGGCCGAGGTCCTTGCCGACCTGCTCGGTGCCCAGCGCCACCAGCGAGGCGCCGTCGACGATGCCCGAGCTGTTGCCGGCGTGGTGGACGTGGTTGATCTTCTCGACCCAGTGGTACTTCTGCAGCGCGACGTCGTCGAAGCCGAGGTCGCCGTGCATCTGGAAGGACGGCTTCAGGCCGGAGAGCGACTCGACCGTGGTGCCGGGACGGATGAACTCGTCCTTGTCCAGGACGGTCAGGCCGTTGAGGTCCTTGACCGGGACGACCGAGCGGTCGAAGTAGCCGTTGGCCTGGGCCTTGGAAGCACGGGCCTGCGACTCGGCGGCGAAGGCGTCGACGTCCTCGCGGCTCCAGCCCTCGAGGGTGGCGATCAGGTCGGCGCCGATGCCCTGCGGGACGAAGGAGGTCTGGAAGGCGGTGTGCGGGTCGGACGCCCAGGCGCCGCCGTCGGAACCCATCGGGACGCGCGACATCGACTCGACGCCGCCGGCGAGGATCAGGTCCTCGAAGCCGGAGCGGACGCGGCCGGCGGCCTGGTTGACGGCCTCGAGGCCGGAGGCGCAGAAGCGGTTGAGCTGGACGCCGGCGACGGTGTCGGGCAGGCCGGCGGCGAGCGCGGCGGTCTTGGCGATGTCGCCACCCTGGTCACCGATCGGGGAGACGACACCGAGGACGACGTCGTCGATCCGGTTCGGGTCCAGGTTCGGGTTCCGCTCCTGGATCGCGTCGATCAGACCGACGACGAGGTCGACGGGCTTCGTCCCGTGGAGCGAACCGTCCTTCTTGCCCTTGCCGCGCGGCGTGCGGATGGCGTCGTACACAAAAGCTTCGGGTTGTGCCATGACCGTCCCTACTGACTCGGTTGTTGCGTGGAGGCGACGGGAGGGACCCGGCGCCTGGCCCATTGTGACAGTAGGACTGTCAACGTCAATGGGCAGCAGGGTGCGGTGTGGCTCACGTCACTCCCGGGTCACTCCCGGGTCCCTCCCGGGTCACGGCCTTGGTCCCGCCCCCGAGACTGGGGCCGTGACGACGACGGCGAAGCTGACCACCCGCGGCTGGGTCGCCCTCGGGGTGGCCGTGGCGGTGCTGGTCGCCGGGACTGTCGCGGTCCTCGCCTACCGGATCTTCGGCGGGCACGCCTGCGAGGTGACCGCCGCCGGCCGCACCGTCTCCCTGGACCGGGACGAGGCCGTCCGGGTCACGACCGCGGTCGCCGAGGCCCAGCGGCGGCGGCCCGGGCAGGCGGGCGCGGTCGTCGCGGTCGCCCGCACCCTCGATCTCTCCGCCGCCGACACCCGGGCGGTGGCCGCGGCCACCGGCGGGCAGGCCCGCGCCGCGCTGACCTGCCACGGCGGCGGGGCCGACGACACCGCGTCCGACCGGCTCGGCGCCGACGGCCTCACCGCCCGCGCCGAACGGGTACGCCGCGACCTCGGGCGGCGCTTCGGCGACGTCCCCCTCGGCGGGTTCGCCCCAGGCGGGGTCCGCACCGGCCACATGCCCGGGTCCGCGCACTACGAGGGCCGGGCGATCGACGTGTTCTTCCGGCCGATCAGCGCGCGGAGCAAGACCCGCGGCTGGGCGCTGGCGCACTACCTGGTCGCGAACGCCGAACGGCTCGAGATCGACACCGTCATCTACGACGGCAGGATCTGGACCGCCCGGCGCTCCTTCCAGGGCTGGCGCGACTACCACGTCTCGCACGCCGGCCGCAGCGCCGCGACCGTCCGGATCCTCGAGCACCGCGACCACGTGCACGTCGACGTCGCCGACTGACCGGCCGACTGACCGGACATCACAACTGACCGGGGGCCCTTCGGCACCCGCGACCGGGTCGAACGACCCGTTCCCCCGGCCCGGCGCGGGCACTAGCGTGGAATCGACGGAAGGAACCGCCCATGAACGCGCAGATCGCCCAGCTGATCGCCGGACTCACCGAGGACGAGCCGGTCCGCGAGCTCGGCGCCCAGGACTGCTGGGAGCTGTTGCGGGACCACGAGCTCGGCCGGGTGGCCTTCCACCTGGGTCCGGAGGTCCACCTCGTCCCCGTGAACTACGCGGTCGACGGCAACGTGCTGCTGTTCCGGACCACCGCCGGCAGCAAGCTCGTCGGGGTGCTGATGAACCCGGACGTGGTCTTCGAGATCGACGACCACGACGGGTCCGGCGCGGTCAGCGTGATCGTCCGCGGCCAGGCCCGGCGGCTGGAGGAGGACCAGGCCCACCGGGCCGACGCTGTCGGGCTGCGCCCGTGGGTGCCGACCCGCAAGGACGAGGTCGTCGAGATCCGGCCCACCGAGGTCACCGGCCGGGCGTTCTGGCTCGAGCGCTCGGACGCCTGAGGCCGCTCAGGCGACCGCGTCGGCCAGCTCGCGCTGCTTCTCGTCCGCCTTGCGCCGGCGCATCTGCTTGTCGCGCGCCTCGATCGCCCGGCGTACCTTCGGCCCACCGGTCGTCATCTTCCAGAGCTTGGTCAGCTGCTCCGGCGCGTTCTTCACGGTGGTGTCGTCGAGCCAGCCGTTCGGCAGCGAGAGGCGCACGATCTTGTGCCAGGCCGAGTAGACCTGCTTCGGCAGCGGCGCGGTCACGTAGGTGAGGCCGTACCGGTCGAAGATCTCCTGCACCTGGGGCGCGATCTCGGCGTACCGGTTGGACGGCAGGTCGGGGTAGAGGTGGTGCTCGATCTGGAAGCTCAGGTTGCCGGTCATCAGGTGCATCGCGGCGCTGCCGGAGATGTTGGCCGAGCCGAGCATCTGACGCAGGTACCAGTCGCCGCGGGTCTCGCCCTCGATCGAGGACTTCTCGAAGGTCTCGACGCCCTCGGGGAAGTGGCCGCACATGATCACCGAGTGCGTCCACAGGTTGCGGACCAGGTTGGCGGTGAAGTTCGCGGTCAGCGTCGGCAGGAACGACCCGGTCGGGATCGAGAGGGCCGGGTGGACCAGGTAGTCCTTGGTCGCCTGCTTGCGGATCTTGCGCAGCGTCTGCCGGGCGCGGTCCTTGAAGTCCTGGGTCCGCTTCTCCTTCGGGATCGCCAGGTTCTTGCCGAGCTCCAGGTCGTAGGCGGCGATGCCGTACTCGAAGAAGCAGGCGTTGATGAAGTTCCACAGCGGCTGGGCCAGGTAGAACGGCATCCAGCGCTGGTCCTCGTCGACGCGCATGATCCCGTAACCGAGGTCGTTGTCCTTGCCGACGACGTTCGTGTACGTGTGGTGCAGCTCGTTGTGCGAGTGCTTCCACTGCTCCGACGGGCTGGCGTTGTCCCACTCCCAGGTCGTCGAGTGGATCTTCGGGTCACGCATCCAGTCCCACTGGCCGTGCATGATGTTGTGCCCGATCTCCATGTTCTCCAAGATCTTGGCGACGCTCAGGCCCGCGGTGCCGAGCAGCCAGGCCGGCGGGAGCACCGAGAAGAGCAGCACCGCACGGCTGCCGGCCTCCAGGCCGCGCTGCACCTTGATGACCTTGCGGATGTACGCCGCGTCGCTGGCGCCCCGGGAGTCCAGGACCTCCTGGCGGATCGCGTCGAGCTCGATGCCGAGCATCGCGATGTCGTCCTCCGACAGGTGCGCGGTCGGGTTGACGTCCTTCTTCTGCAGCACGGTCATGGGGTGTCTCCGTTCTCGGTGGTTGAGGAGGTCGCGCAGCGACCGTCTCGAAACCTTCAGCGGTCGAGGTGGCAGGCGCCGGCGGCGGCGCTGATGCAGGTCTGGATCGGGACTCCGCCGGCGGCGGAGCTGATCGGGTCGACGGTGGTGATGGCGCCGTTGCGCAGGTCCCGGACCGCGCCCTCCTTCAGGGGCAGCACGCAGCCGAAGCAGACGCCCATCCGGCAGCCGCTCGGCATCAGCACGCCGGCGGCCTCGGCGACGTCGAGGAGCGGGGTGGCGCCGTCGGCCTCGACGGTGGTGCCGTCGGCGAAGGTGAGCGTGCCGCCCTCGCCCGCCTCCACGAACCCGGCTCGGAACTGCTCGGTGAACAGGCTGAGGCCGGCGCGCTGGTGGTGGGCCTCGAGCGCGTCGAGGAGACCGCTCGGCCCGCACGCGTACGTCGTCCGCTCGGCCAGGTCCGGCACCAGGGCGGCGAGCCCGTGCTCGGGGTGGTCGACGTCGAGGACGCCGTGCTCGTCGTCGTACCGGGCGAGGAGGCGGATCGCGCCGGCCTCGGCGAGCGCGGCGAGGTCGGCGGCGAAGATCGAGTCCGGCGCGGACGGCGCGACGTGGACCACGACGATGTCGAGGTCGCGGCTGCGCTCGGGTCGGACGACGCCGGAGTCGGTGACCGGGAAGAGGTTGCGGAGCATCCCGACGACCGGCGTGACCCCGGAGCCTGCGGTGACGAAGAGGAGCTTCGCGGCGCCGCCGCGGGCCACGGTCTCGTCGAGGACGAAGTCACCCGCCGCCTGCTCCAGGTGGACCAGGGTCCCGGGGGCGCAGTCGTGGACGAGGTGGCGGCTCACCTTGCCGTCGGGGACGGCCTTCACGGTGATCGAGATGCGGCCGTCGCGGCGCGGGCCGTGGGTCAGCGAGTAGGCGCGCCACTCGCGCACGCCGTCGACGTCGATGCCGATCCGGACGTACTGGCCGGGCACGTGGCCGGCCCAGTCGGCGCCGGGCTTGAGGACGATCGTCGCGGCGTCCCGGGTCTCGGGCTCGACCGAGACGACGCGGGCGCGCAAGGCGGTGCCGGGGCGCAGCGGGGCGACCAGGTCGAGGTAGTCGGCCGGCAGCAGCGGCGTGGTCGCGGCCTCGGCGAGCCGGACCAGCCGGTCGCGCAGCCGGCGTCCCTGGTCGCCCTGGGCGAGCGCGGCCGTGATCCCCGGGGGGGCGACGGTGTCGGTCATGGCTCAAGCCTGCCGGGGACCGTGGGTTAAAGTCATGACCAGGACACGTGAATCGACGGCCCTGTTTTGTTCGATACGAACAAAGAAGGTGTGATGACCAGCCCCCGCTCCGAGATGGCGCTCCGGCTCCCCGCGGACGTCACCGCGCTCATGCGCATCGACATCGCCCGGGTCGCCGAGCAGGTCATCGCCGCGGTGATCGGCGAGGTGCCCAGCTACCGCGACCCGTTCCGGGGCCGGATGGGCCGCAACATCGAGATCGCGGTGCGGACCGCGCTCGACGGATTCCTCGACCTCGCCGCCCGCAGCGAGGGCATCGACGCCGGCGAGCAGATCGAGGCCGTCCTGGACGCCGCGTACGCGCTCGGCCGCGGCGAGGCGCGCAGCGGCAGGACGATGGACGCCCTCGCCCAGGCCTACCGCGTCGGCGCCCGGGTGGCCTGGCGCGAGATGAGCACCTCCGCGGTCGCCGCGGGGCTCTCGGCCACCGACCTCGCCCGGCTGGCCGAGCTCGTCTTCGCCTACATCGACGAGCTCTCCGACGCCAGCGTCAGCGGCCACGCCGACGAGCTCACCACCTCCGGCCGGCTGCGCCAGCGGCGCCTCGACCGGCTCGCCGCCCGGCTCCTCGAAGGCGCCCCGGAGTCCGAGCTGACCCCGGCCGCCGAGCGCGCCGACTGGGACCCGCCCGCCGCGCTCACCGCGGTCGTGCTCCCCGAGTCGAAGGTGCGCGGCGTCCGGGCCCAGCTGGACGGCCGGACCCTGCACGTCGCGGAGGACGCCGCGCTCGGCGCCGACTCCGGGCTCGCCCTGCTGCTCGTCGCCTCCGCCGCCGACCGCGGTCGCGCCGCGTTGCTGCGGGTGCTGGCCGACGCGGACGCGCTGGTCGGCCCGGCCCGGCCGTGGACCCGGGTGCGGGCGTCGTACGTGCGGGTGCTGCAGGCACACCGCCTCGGCCTGGCCGGCGACACCGACGCCCACCTGGCCGAGCTCGTCGTCGGCGCGGACCCCGACACCCTCGCCGACCTGCGGTCGCGGGTGCTCGCCCCGCTCGACGCGGTCGGCGCCGCCGCCCGCACCAAGCTCACCGACACGCTCCGCGCCTGGCTGCTGCACCAGGGCCGTCGCGACGACATCGCCGCGGCGCTCTTCGTGCACCCGCAGACGGTGCGCTACCGGATGGGCCAGCTCCGCGACCTGTACGGCGACCGCCTCACCGACCCGGACTTCGTGCGGGACGCGACCATCGCGCTCGGCTGAGGCCTGGGCGGGTCCGGCTGCTCAGGAGACCGTCGCGCAGATCGCGTAGGCCACCAGGTCGTGCGACGCCGCCGAGTCGTTCACGGCGCTCACCGACCACGCGTTGGCATTGGCGCTGTTCACGAACAGCGGCGTCCCGTTGCCGTCGACGGCATCCGGCATGCTGCTGGTGAGCGCGGTGTTCGCCAGCGATCCGCCGGCGAGGTACCCGCCGCCGGAGATCACCCGCCGCCCATCCGGGCAGATCGCCCGCGAGACGCCGGAGTCAGCGGCCGGGATCGTGGTGACGCCGGACGCCTGCACCAGGGTGTAGTTGCTCATCCCGGGCGCGCCCGGTGAGCCCGGGGTTCCAGGAGTTCCGGGAGTCCCCGGGATGCCCTGGATACCCGGCACGCCCTGGATCCCCTGGATGCCCTGGGTGCCCTGCAGTCCGGTCGGGCCGCGCAGCGCGGCCCGGGTCCCGGCGGCGAAGTCCCGCGCCTGGAGGCTGGCGTCCTTGACGTCGATGCTCGTCACGGTGCCGTTCTTGATCTGGGCGCCGGTGATCAGGGTGGCGGCGCCGGCGGAGGTCGCCGCCACGACCACGACGAGGGCGGTGAGGCCGAGGGTCAGGGACAGCGTCGTACGGGAGGGAGTTCGCATGCGCCAGACCGTAGGGGCGTTCCGGTACCCGGGCCGATAGGGATTCGACGTAAACGTGCTGGGTTCCGGTGCCATCATCGAAGCCATGGCGTACGACGAGGACCTCGCCCACCGCATCCGTGCGATCGTCGCCGACGAGCCCGGACTGAGCGAGAAGCGGATGTTCGGCGGGTTGGCGTTCCTGGTCGGCGGGAACATGGCCGTCGCCGCCAGCGGGCAGGGCGGGCTGCTGGTGCGGATCGACCCGGCGGACGCCGACGAGCTCGTCGACGACCTCGCGGTCACCCGGATGGAGATGCGCGGCAAGGAGATGGACGGCTGGCTGCGGGTCACGACCGAGGCGGTCGCGACCGACACCGCGCTCACGGCGTACGTCGACCGCGGTGTCCGGTACGCCGCGTCGCTGCCGCCGAAGTAGCCGGGGCGCTACTTCCGCTTGAACCGGTAGGTCGCCGGGGTGGCGTCGACGTTGCCCGCCGCGTCCTTCGCGCGCACCGAGAACACGTGGGTGCCCTTCTTCACCGCGAACGTCCGCGGGGTCGCGCAGGCTCGCCAGGCGCCGCGGTCGAGCTTGCACACGTACGTCGACCCCGCCTCGGACGAGGCGAACCGGAACGTCACCCGGCGGGTGCTCACCGTCTTCGCCGGCTTCTTCACCCACCGCGTGCCCGGCGCGACGGTGTCGACCCGGAAGGTGCGCGTCGCCGGCGTGGCGTCGGTGTTGGCGGCCGCGTCGGTCGCCCGGACCCGGAAGGTGTGCGTGCCGTTGGTCAGTGCCGCCGTCGTGAACGGGCTGGCGCAGGCGGCGAACGCGCCGGCGTCCAGAGCGCAGGAGAAGGTGGCGCCCGCCTCGCTGCTGAACGTGAAGGTCGGCGTGGTGTCCCTGGTCGCGGCCGGCGGGCCGCCGAGCAGCGCGGTCTGCGGGGCCACCAGGTCGGCGTACTCGTAGGCGCCGATGTCGCGGACGAGGTTGCGGACCCGCGGGTTGCCGTCGCGGTCGGTCGCCGGACCACCCGCGGCCGGGTCGCCCTTGTCGACCAGCGGGGAGTCGACGGCGAGGTGGTAGTCGCCGGCGCCGGCGAAGCCCGGGGCGACGTTCAGGTTGCCGGCCCCGGGGGTGACCCCGCCGGTGCCGTTGGCGCCGATCGTGCCGCCGGTGTTCTCGTAGTCCGAGTAGCTGACGGCGACGGCCGCGCTGCTCGAGCCGCCCTGGGATCCGTTGTTGCTGGCGTCGGCGGCGAGGGAGACCGTCTGGCCGCGGACGATCGAGTTCGCCACCGTGATCGTGCTGGTCTGCAGCGCGCCGGGCGTGGCGGCGTAGGCCCAGGCCCCCTTGGAGCTGCCGCTGCCCCCGACGATCGTCACGTGGTTGGCGGTGACCGACCGCAGGGCCGTGCTGTTGTTGAAGTTCGCGGCCTGCAGACCGACTGCGCCGGTGCTGCCGAGGTCGATGACCGAGTCGTCGATCTCGACCGAGCCGACGTCGGTCGAGACGCCGGTGCTGCCCGCCAGCAGGGTCACGCGGGAGAGCACGTCGGGGGTCCCGCTGCCGGAGTGCACGAAGGTGTTGGGAGCCTCCAGGACGCTGTCGGTGATCGTCGCGGCACCCGAGCCGTAGACCGCCCGCGAGCCCGCGCCGAGGATCTGCACGCTGAGGCCGGAGAGAGTGGCCTGCCCGGTCTGGATCGCGGTGGCGTTGGCGGCGTTCGAGCCGTCGACGTCGACGCTCTGGACCACCGCGCCGTTGTAGGCGCTGAGCGCGGTGTCGTTGTCGGCGGTCGTGGCGGTCATGGTGATCCGGAGGTTGCGGACTCCTGCCGCGTTCGCCGAGAGGTAGGTCTGCGACGGACCGGCGGGCATGGTGAGCACCGTGGACGGCCCGGAGCCCTGGAGGGTGACCTGGTGGCTGTTGCCGTTCAGCGTCCACGGCCCGTCGGAGTAGAGGCCCGGAGCCACCCGGATCGTGTCGTCGACGCTGTTGGCACCGGCGGCCGTGATCGCCGCCTGGATCGTGGCGACGGTGTCGTCGCACGAGACTCCGGCCGGTGCGCCGACGCAGATCACGTGGTCGACCGCCGACGCGGGTGCCGCGACGAGGACCGCGGCGGCAGGGGCGAGCAGGGCAGCGAGGATCAACGAGAATTTCCGCACGCAACGGAAAATAGCGAGTTCCGCTCCTGGATCGGCTTTACGAAACTCGCCGGTCCAGACAATTGGCCCGGGTCGGTCGGCCGTCAGTCGGCCGTCAGTCGGCCGTCAGTCGGCCTGGACGGCCGCGCCGCTCTCGATCAGCTCGTCGGCGTTCTTCACGCCCCAGGCGAGCAGCCCCTCGCGGGTCTGCGCTCCCGCCTTGGCGGCCGGCGGCAGGCCGAGGGTCGCCCCGGTGCGGGAGAACCGCGGCGCCGGGGCGGGCTGGACGTAGCCGTGGTGCTCGACGAACACCTCGCGGCTCTTCATGTGCGGGTGGTCGAACGCCTCCGACATCGGGATGATCGGCGCGACGCAGGCGTCGGTGCCGTCGAAGACCGCGCACCACTCGGCCTGCGTCTTCTCCTTGAACCGGGCGGTGAAGACCGCGCGCAGCTCGTCGACCTTGTCGAAGTCCCAGCGGTCCGGAGCGGTGTCGCGGACCTCCAGGAGGTCGAGCAGGATCTCGTAGAACTGCGGCTCCAGGGAGCCGACCGACATGTGCTTGCCGTCGGCGGTCTCGTAGATGTCGTAGTACGGCGCACCGCCGTCGAGCAGGTTCGCGGCCCGCTCCTCCCGGTAGGTGCCGCCGGCGAGGAAGGCCGCGGTCATCGCGTTGAGGTTCGCGGTGCCGTCCACGATGGCGGCATCCACGACCTGTCCCTTGCCGCTGACCTTCGACTCCAGCAGCGCGGCCAGGATGCCGACGACCAGGTACATCGAGCCGCCGCCGAAGTCGCCGACCAGGTTGGTCGGGAACTGCGGCTTGCCCTTGTCCTGGCCGAGGCCGAAGAGGGTGCCGGTGATGGCGATGTAGTTCATGTCGTGGCCGGCCGCGTGCGCCCAGGCACCGGTCTGGCCCCAGCCGGTCATCCGGCCGTAGACGAGCTTCGGGTTGCGGGCGAAACAGTCGTCGGGACCGATGCCCATCCGCTCGGTGACGCCCGGGCGCATGCCCTCGACGAGCACGTCGGCGCCCTCGACCAGCTGCAGCACGGTCTCGACCGCGGCCGGGTCCTTGAGGTTCAGCGCGACGCTCGGTCGACCGCGGTTGAGCAGGTCGTGATCCCCGCCGGTGAGCATCTGGCCACCGGGGCGCTCGATCCGGATCACGTCCGCGCCGAGGTCGGCCAGGATCATGCAGGCGTGCGGGCTCGGCCCGATGCCCGCGATCTCGATGACCTTGATGCCCTGGAGCGGACCGGTTCCCTGACCGAGTTCGATAGTCATGCGGCCGATGATGACAGATCTACTGTCACGGTCGCTGCTCGTCTTGCGAACGAGCCGAGCCGGCCTGCCCCTAGCATCCTCGCGTGACCGAACCGCTCCAGCCGCCCGGCCCCCCGGTGCCCTCGTCCTCCGGTACGCCGACCCCCGCGGCGTGGCAGCCGCCGGCGCCCTTCCCGCCGATGCCGCCGTCCGGCACCAACGGCTTCGCGATCGCCGCGCTCGTGCTGGGGATCATCGGCTTCGTCGCCCTCGCGATCGTCTTCGGCGTCCTCGGCCTGCTCCAGACCAAGCGCCGCGGCCAGCGCGGCGCCGGCCTCGCCATTGCCGGACTGGTGCTGGCGGGGTTGTGGGCACCGGTCGTGCTGTTCGTAGGCGGGACCTTCACCGCCGGGGCCGTCGAGGGGTTCCGCGAGGGTTTCTCCGAGGCCGCCGACGAGCTCGCCGCCGACGACGGCCCGGAACGCAACGAGGTCGGCTCGATCACCGGCGGGGGGCAGATCTGGCTCGAGGACCTCACCGTCGGCGACTGCGTCGCGACCTACCCCGACGAGGACGTCACGACCCTGCCGGCGGTCCCCTGCGCCGACCCGCACGAGGACGAGGTCTATCTCGTGCAGGACCTCGACTACGGGGACGACGCCGCGTTCCCGGGCGACGACGCGCGAGAAGGAAGCGGACAAGCTCTGCACCGACGAGCTCGCGTCGCTCTCCTCCTCCGACGGCCGGGACTACGAGGACGACGGCTACGTGGTGACCTGGGTCCAGCCGTCGGAGGAGACCTGGACCGAGGACGGCGACCGCGCGGTGATCTGCTTCGCCGAGACCGACGACCGGCGGACCGGCGCGATGCGGTCCTGAGCCCTCAGAGCACGCGGCGCAGGAACTGCCGGGTCCGCTCCTCGCGGGGGTCGCCGAGCACCTGCTCCGGCGGGCCCTGCTCCAGGATCCGGCCCTCGTGCAGGAAGCAGACCCGGGAGGCGACCTCGCGGGCGAAGCCCATCTCGTGGGTGGCCAGGATCATCGTCATCCCGGCCTCCGCCTCGGCGCGGACGATCTCCAGGACCTCGCCGACCAGCTCGGGGTCGAGGGCCGCGGTGATCTCGTCGAGCAGCAGCACGTCCGGCTGGGTGCAGAGCGCGCGCACCAGGGCAGCCCGCTGCTGCTGGCCACCGGAGAGCTGGTCGGGGTGCGCGGTCGCCTTGTCGGCCAGGCCGAACCGGGCGAGCAACGCCTGCGCCCGCTCCTCCGCCTCGGCCTTCGGCACACCGCCGACCCGGACCGGGGCCAGGGTGCAGTTGGCGAGCACCGACAGGTGCGGGAAGAGGTTGTAGGCCTGGAAGACCATGCCGACCCGGCGGCGGACGGCGCGGACGTCGACCCGCGGGTCGGAGATCTCCTCGCCGTCGAGCACGATGGTGCCGTCCTGGATCTCCTCCAGCAGGTTCAGGCAGCGGAGCAGCGTGGACTTGCCGGAGCCGGACGAGCCGATCAGGCAGATCACGTCGTGCCGGTCGACGTCGAGGTCGATCCCGTCGAGGACCACCTTGTCGCCGTACGCCTTCCGCAGTCCGCGGACCTCCAGCAGGCTCATCGGCCACGCTCCCGGATCAGGGCCCGGTGACCGAGGTAGTCGGTGAACCGGGCGAGCGGGATGGTGATGGCGAGGAAGAACAGACCGGTGACCAGCAGCGGGGTGTAGTTGAAGTTGAAGTTGCCGTAGTCGTTGGCGGCGAGCAGGGCTTCGAAGACACCCACCGACGCGACCAACGAGGTGTCCTTCTGCAGCGAGACGAAGTCGTTGAGCAGCGGCGGTGCGACCCGCCGGATCGCCTGCGGAAGGACGACGTGCCGGGTGGTCTGCGCGCGGCTCAGGCCGAGCGCCTCGGCGCTGGCGACCTGGCTGGGGTGGATCGAGTCGATGCCCGCCCGGATCACCTCGGCGACGTAGGCGCCGTAGCAGAGGACCAGGGCGAAGGTGCCGAGCACGACCAGGTTCGTTGGGACCCCGGTGAGCCCGAGCGCCGGTATCCCGATACAGGCGATGAAGACCACCAGCAGCGTCGGCAGGCCGCGGAAGACGTCGGTGTAGAGGACGGCGAGGATCCGGGCCGGTGTGAGCCACGGGCTGACCGAGTTACGGGTCAGCGCAACCAGGATCCCGACTGCCAGGATGATCGGCTCGGCGACCAGGAACATCTTCACGTTGATCCAGAAGCCCTTCGCGATTGCCGGGAACGCCGCCTTCGCGTCGTCCCAGCTCAGGAAGGTTTCCTGGACCCGGTGCCAGCCCGGGGAGGTGGTCACGATCAGGACCAGAGCGGTCATCGCGACCACGGTGATGCCGACGGCGATCAGCACCCCGCGCCGGTGCAGCGCGCGGCGGACGGCACGACGCTCGGCCTCCCGCGGACTGGGTTCCCAGCTCACTGCAGCACGGGGACCGAGACCGTCTCGGAGAGCCACTGCTTCTCCAGGTCGGCCAGCGTCCCGTCGTCCTTCATCTTGCCGAGGGCCTCGTTCACGCACGGGGTGAGCGCGCTGCCCTTCTGCAGCAGCAGGCCGAACTCCTCCTGGGTACCGGTCGTCGGCTGGAACTGGCCGAGGATCGAGGAGCCCTCGATCTCGGCGGCGGTGATGTAGAACGCGGTCGGCAGGTCGGCGACGATCGCGTCGACCTGGCCGTTCAGGAGCGCCTGCTTGGCGACGTTGGTGTTGGTGAAGACGACCGGGTCCTGGGTCGGCTTGATCTGCTCCCGGATCGCGGTGAGGCTCGTGGTGCCGGTCTGGGCGCCGAGCTTCAGGTCCTTGAGGTCGTCCAGCGAGCCCGCCTCGACGTTGTCCTTGTCGAGCACGATCACGGCCTGGGCGGCGGAGTAGTAGCCGTCGGAGAAGTCGACGACCTTCGCCCGCTCCGGGGTGATCGAGATCTGGTTGATGTCGAAGTCGAACTTCTTCGGGCCCGGCGCGTAGGAGTTGTTGAACGGCACCTTGGTCCAGACGACGTTCGACTTGTCGAAGCCGAGCTTGTCGGCGACGGCGTACGCGACGGCCGACTCGAAGCCCTTGCCGTTGGACGGGTCGTTGTCGACGAACCACGGCTCGTACGCCGGCGAGTCGGTCGCCACGGTGAGCTTGCCCTTCGTCAGCAGCGGCAGCTTGGCGACGTCGCAGGCGGTGTCGGTGGTGTCGCCCTTGGTCGTGGCGGTCTTGTCGTCCTTCGGCGAGCAGCCGGTGGCGACGACGAGCGCGAGGGGCAGGGCGAGGAGAGCGGTGGTACGCAAGGGCAGACGCATGGGGTGGATCGTAAACGGTGGGTGCCTCCGGGAGCGAATGTCGACCAGTTCGCTGGACATCGCCGTGATCGAGGCCACTATGCAACTAGTTGCATAGTAGCGGGTTCCGGGGCATGGTTTCTTCCGTGGCCCTCGAACACGCCCTCCTGGTCTCGCTCAGCGAGCGCCCCGCCGCCGGTCTGGAGCTGGCGCGGCGCTTCGAGCGCTCGATCGGGTTCTTCTGGAGCGCCACCCACCAGCAGATCTACAAGGTCCTGCGCCGGATGGAGACCGACGGCTGGGTGACCGCCGAGACGCAGGCCCAGACCGGCGCTCCCGACAAGCGCGTCTACACCGTCACCGACGCCGGCCGGACCGCCCTCGCCGACTGGATCGCGACCACCACGCCCCGCGCCGGGTTCCGCAGCGAGATCGCGGTGAAGATGCGCGCCGCGTCGTACGGCGACCGCGACGCCCTGCACGCCAACCTCCGCGAGCTGCTCCAGGACCACCGCACCCGGCTCGCGCACTACGAGGGCCTCGCGGCCCGCGACTACCCCGACCCCGCCGCGCTCACCGACCAGGACCTCGACACCTACCTGGTCCTGCGCGGCGGCATCCTCCAGGAGACCTTCTGGATCGCCTGGATCACCGAGTACCTCCAAGCCCACGAGAGGCACACCCCATGACGACCTACGACACCAACCCTTTCGAGAAGCTGCTCTCCCCGCTCACCATCGGCGATCTCACCCTGCGCAACCGCGCGGTGATGGGCTCGATGCACACCGGGCTCGAGGACTTCGTCTGGGACCTGCCCAAGCTCGCGGCGTACTACGCCGAGCGTGCGGCCGGCGGCGTGGGCCTGATCGTCACCGGCGGGTACGCCCCCAACAAGCGCGGCTGGCTCAAGCCGTTCGCCAGCGAGATGACCAACCGGCTGCAGGCGCAGCGGCACGTCGAGGTAACCGACGCGGTCCACCAGGCCGGCGGCGCGATCGCGCTGCAGATCCTGCACGCCGGCCGCTACGGCTACACGCCGTTCTCCGTGTCGGCCTCGGCGAAGAAGGCGCCGATCAACCCGTTCAAGCCGAGCGCGCTGTCGACCAAGGGCGTCGACCAGACCGTCTCCGACTTCGCCCGGGCCGCCGGCCTGGCCAAGAAGGCCGGGTACGACGCCGTCGAGATCATGGGTTCCGAGGGCTACCTGATCAACCAGTTCCTCGCCGAGCGCACCAACGAGCGCACCGACGCCTGGGGCGGGACCGCAGCCCGCCGGATGCGGTTCCCTGTCGAGATCGTCCGCCGCACCCGGGAGGCCGTCGGCGACGGCTTCCCGATCATCTACCGGATCTCGCTGCTCGACCTGGTCGAGGGCGGCCAGACCTGGGACGAGGTCCTCGAGCTCGCGTTCCTGATCGAGGACGCCGGCGCGACCGTCCTCAACACCGGCATCGGTTGGCACGAGGCCCGGGTGCCGACGATCATCACCCAGGTGCCGCGCGGCGCCTGGACCTGGGCCACCGAGCGGCTGAAGAAGGAGGTCGCGATCCCGGTCTGCGCGTCGAACCGGATCAACACCCCCGAGCTCGCCGAGGAGGTGCTCGCCGCCGGCCAGGCCGACCTGGTCTCGATGGCCCGCCCGCTGCTCGCCGACCCCGAGTTCATGAACAAGGTGGCCGCCGCGCGCGCCGACGAGATCAACACCTGCATCGCCTGCAACCAGGCCTGCCTGGACCACGTCTTCGCGAACAAGAAGGCCTCCTGCCTGGTCAACCCGCGTGCCTGCCACGAGACCGAGATCGTGCTGACCCCGGTGGTCCGCCCGCGCGAGGTCGCCGTCGTCGGCGCCGGACCGGCCGGCCTGTCCGCGGCCGTCTCCCTCGCCGAGACCGGCAACAAGGTGACCCTCTTCGAGAAGAACCCGCACCTGGGCGGCCAGTTCCGGCTCGCGATGCAGGTCCCCGGCAAGGAGGACTTCGCCGAGACGCTGCGTTACTTCACCCGTCGGCTGGAGGTGCTCGGCGTCGACGTCCGGCTCGGCACGACCGCGTCCGCCGAGACGCTCGCCGGGTACGACGAGGTGGTCGTCGCCACCGGCGTCGCGCCCCGGGTGCCGGCCATCCCCGGCATCGAGCACCCGAAGGCGGTCCTCTACTCGCAGGTGCTCGACGGGTCCGTGGTGCCGGGCGACCGGGTCGCCGTCATCGGCGCCGGCGGCATCGGGGTGGACGTGTCGGTCTTCCTGACGCACACCGAGGAGAACCTCGACGAGTGGCTCGCCCACTGGGGCGTCGGCGACCCGGACCTGCCTGCTTCCTCGGGCAACCGCGGCGGACTGACCGACCCGGTCGACCGCAAGCCGGCCCGCGAGGTGACGCTGATCCAGCGGAAGCAGTCGATGATCGGCAAGGACCTCGGCAAGACCTCCGGCTGGGCGCACCGGGCCGTGCTCAAGCAGTCCGGCGTCAAGCAGATCAGCGGGGCGACGTACGACCGGATCGACGACCGCGGCCTGCACGTCACCGTGGACGGCGTGCCGCAGGTGCTCGAGGTCGACCACGTGGTGATCTGCGCCGGCCAGGAGTCCGTCCGCGACCTGTACGACGACCTGCTCGCCGCCGGCCGCACGGCCTCGATCATCGGCGGCGCCGACGTGGCCGCCGAGCTCGACGCCAAGCGGGCGATCGAGCAGGGCGTCCGGCTGGCCGCTCGCTAGACGAGGCCGCGGATGCGGGTCACCAGCACCGAGCCGAGGATGCTCACCGCGGCGAGGACGTAGAGCTCGGAGTAGCCGAGCCCGGCGCCGAGCACGGCGGCGGCGACGACCGGGGCCAGGACCTGCGGCAGCGCGTTCGCGATGTTGATGACCCCGAGGTCCTTGGCGCGGTCGAAGGCGGCCGGCAGGACCTGGGTGATCATCGCGAAGTCGACCGCGGTGTAGGCGCCGAAGCCGATCCCGAGCACGACCGCGCCGACGATCGCGCCCGCCCAGGTCGGCACGAACGCGAGCACGAGCAGCGCGACCGCCGCGATCAGGCCGGACCAGATCACGAACGGCTTGCGGCGCCCGAGCCGGTCGGACCAGATCCCGCCGACGACCGCGGTGACGACGGTGACCAGGCCGTACAGCCCGGTGAGCAGGAAGACCGCGTCCTCGCCCTCCTGGTCGGTCAGCCCGACCGCGTCCTTGAGGTAGTAGAGCAGGTAGAGGATCACCAGCGCGTTGCCCAAGTTCATCAGGAACCGGGTCAGCCAGGCCCAGGCGAAGTCCGGGTGCTCGCGCGGCGAGACCCAGAGCGAGCCCAGCAGCCGGCGGGCGCTGAACGGCGACCGCGACTCCGCCGGCAGCACCGGGTCGCGCGCGTCGAAGCAGTACGGCAGCGAGGTCACCACCAGGACGACCGCCAGCGTCAGGTAGCCGGCCGCGATGCTCCCGGTCGCCGCCGCGATCCCCGAACCGGCCACGACGCCGAGGGTCTGGGCGATCGCGAGCACCCCGCCGACGCCGCCGCGCTGGCCCACCGGGACCTGGTCCGGCACCGTCGCGGTGATCGCGGCCAGCATCGCGTTCAGCGCCGCCTGGGCGAGCGCCCACGCCAGGACCAGCTCCCAGACCGCGTCGGCCGCGGCCAGCAGCACCATCGCGACGACCCCGCCGACGAGGCCGGCCAGGACCCAGGGGAGCCGGCGCCCGAGCCGCGAGACGGTGCGGTCCGAGAAGGCGCCCCACACCGGGTTGAGCACCGTCGACACCGCGGCGCCGACCCCGGTCACCAGGGAGAGCACGGCCTCCTTGTGGTGCGGCGAGAACGCCTCCGCCTGCTGGGCGAGCAGCACCTGGATCGGCCCGAAGAAGCCGGACCAGATCCCGATGCTGATCAGGCTGATCCACAGCACCCAGACCTTCGCGGCCGGGCGGGTGGGTTCCTCGAGCGCCGAGACCCGGGCGGGTGCCACCGGGTTCACCGGCAGGCGCGGATCGTCTCGGCGTACCAGTCGAAGGAGCGCTTCGGCGTCCTCACCAGCGTGTCGTAGTCGACGTGCACCAGGCCGAACCGCTGGGTGTAGCCCTCGGCCCACTCGAAGTTGTCCATCAGCGACCAGCAGTAGTAGGCCCGGACGTCGACGCCCTGCTCGATCGCGTCGGCGACCGCGCGCAGGTGCGCGTCCAGGTAGTCGATCCGGGCCTGGTCGTCGACGACGCCGTGCTCGTCCGGGCCGGTGTTGTAGGAGCAGCCGCTCTCGGTGATCCGCACCGGCGGCATCCCCGGGTACGTCGCCCGCAGGTGCAGCAGCAGCTCGGTGAGGCCCTCGGGAACGACCGGCCAGCCGAAGTCGGTGGTCGGGTAGCCGGTGACCTCGCCGTACACGAAGGGCACCTCGGCGCCCTCCGGCGCGGCGGCCACGCCCATCGGGTTGTAGTAGTTGACGCCGTAGAAGTCGAGCGGCGCCGAGATGACCGCGAGGTCCTCGGCGACCGGGCCCGGCATCGCCTCCCCCAAGCTGCTGCCGTCCATGGCCGGGTAGCGGCCGAGCAGGACCGGGTCCGCGAACATGCCGTTCCAGAGGGCGTCGAAGAGGTCGGCGGCCGCCCGGTCGGCGTCGGTGTCGTTCGCCGGCCGGATCGGGGCGTGGTTGTTGGCCGTGCCGATCGAGGTCGCCCCCGCGGCCCGCAGCGCCTGGACGGCGAGCCCGTGGCCGAGCAGCGCGTGGTGCGCTGCCGGGAGGGCGTCGAAGAGCAGCGCCTTGCCGGGGGCGTGCATGCCCATCGCGTAGCCGAGCAGGCTGACCACGTTCGGCTCGTTCACCGGCACCCAGTGCGCCACCCGGTCACCGATCCGCTCGGCCACGACCGCGGCGTACTCGGCGAACCGGAGGGCGGTCTCCCGGTTCAGCCAGCCACCCGCCCCACCGTCGGACGCGGTTTCGAGGGCCTGCGGCAGGTCCCAGTGGTAGAGCGTCGCCATCGGCGCGATCCCGTTCGCGACGAGCTCGTCGACGAGCCGGTCGTAGAAGTCCAGTCCCGCCGGGTTCACCGGACCGGACCCCGTCGGGAACACCCGCGGCCAGGACACCGAGAACCGGTAGCCGTCCGCGCCGAGCCGCTTCATCAGCGCGACGTCCTCGCCGACCCGGTGGTAGTGGTCGCAGGCGACCGCGCCGCTGCTGCCGTCGATGATCCGACCGGGCTCGGCGGTGAAGGTGTCCCAGATGCTGGGGCCCTTGCCGTCCTCGGTCGCCGCCCCCTCGATCTGGTACGCCGCCGTGCTGGTCCCGAACTCGAAGCCTGCGGGCAGGTTGATACGGCCCGTGGTGCGTCCCTCTCCCATGCGCGGATCCTGTCCGAGCGCGGACCGGGTGTCTAGGGGGGCCTAGGGGTGTTCGGTGTCGTGCTCGTGGTCGCGGTGCGACGCGGGCTCGACCTGGAAGGTGGCGTGGTCGATACCGAAGTGCGTGGCCGCGCAGCCGGTCAGGTCGTCGAGCACCCGGCCGACCCCGCGCTCGGCCAGGCAGGCGTCGGTGACGGTGACGTGCGCCGAGAGCGCCGGCATCCCGCTGGTGATCGTCCAGGCGTGCAGGTCGTGCACGTCGACCACGCCGTCGACGCCGCAGAGATGGGCGCGGACGCCGTCGAGGTCGAGGTCCGGCGGCGCGGACTCGAGCAGCACGCCACCGGCCTCGCGGAGCAGGGACGCCGCCCGGGGCAGCACCAGGGCCGCGATCAGCAGCGAGGCGATCGAGTCGGCCCGGTCGAACCCGGTCGCCAGCACGATCAGGCCGGCCACGATCGCGGCGACCGAGCCGAGGGTGTCGCTGAGCACCTCCAGGTAGGCGCCGCGCATGTTCAACGAGCTGTCCCGGCGGTCGACGAGCAGGACCAGCGAGACCAGGTTCGCGACCAGGCCGACCGCGGCGAAGGCGAGCATCTGGCCGGCGTCGACCTCGGTCGGGTCGAAGAGACGGGTGGTGCCGGCGTACAGGAGGTAGGCGCAGACGCCGAGGAGCACGACCGCGTTGACGACGGCGGCCAGGATCTCGACGCGGTGGTAGCCGAAGGTGCGCCTCGGGTTGGCCGGACGGGTCGCGATCAGCGACGCGGAGAGCGCGATCAGCAGCCCGGCCGCGTCGGTGAGCATGTGGCCGGCGTCGGCCAGCAGCGCCAGCGAACCGCTCAGCCAGGCACCGACGGCCTCGACGACGACCACCGTCGCGGTGACGAGCAGGACCAGGACCAGCCGGCGCCGGTCCTGGGCGCGGCCGTGCGCGTGACTGTGCCCAGCCCCGTGGTCGTGTCCCATGGCGGCCAGCGTATTCAGTGCCCGGATCCCGCGGTCGCGTCCGGGGGCGCGCGGCAGCCGGTCGAGGGATTAACGTGCGGTCGTGGACCCCGTGACCGTCCCCCACCCGGCGACGCCGGAATTCGGGCTGCCGTTCAGCGCCCTGGTGGTCCCCGTGCGCGAGGCGGAGTCGCTGGTCCGGCAGCGCGCCCTGCAGGTCCACCCCGACCTGGTCGCGGTGGACCGCAGCACGGTCGCGCACGTGACGCTGCTGGCGCCGTTCTACCCGCCGGACCGGATCGACGACGCCGTGGTCCACCACCTCGCCCGGTTCTGCGCCGAGGTGGTTCCGTTCGCCTTCGAGCTGACCGAGGTCTGCGAGTTCCCCTCCGGGGCGACGTACCTGGCTCCGGAGCCGGCCGCGGCCTTCCGGCACCTGACCTCCGAGCTGCGCCGGGAGTTCCCCGAGTTCCCGCCGTACGGCGGCGCGTTCGACGACATCGTCCCGCACCTGACCGTGCCGCTGCCCGACGGCGAGGACACCGAGGCGCTGCGCACCGCGCTGCACCGCACCCTGCCGCTACGCGCGCACGCCGTGGAGGCCACCCTGGTGCACGTGGAGGCCGGGAACACGCACGTGATCGCGACGCTGCCGTTCGGGGTCACGGCGGCATGACCGTCGAGCTCCGCCGCGGGACGGACCGATTCCGCACCCGGGCCGAGGGCCGGGACACGTTGCACTCGTTCTCGTTCGGATCGTTCTACGACCCGGCGAACCTCGGCTTCGCGGCGATGGTCGCGCACAACGACGAGAACCTGCCCCCGGGCACCGGGTACGACGACCACCGGCACGCCGACGTCGAGATCGTCACCTGGGTGCTCGACGGCGCGCTCCGGCACACCGACTCGACCGGCCGCACGACGGTCCTGGAGCCGGGCGAGGTGCTGCGCACCAGTGCCGGGTCGGGGATCGTGCACGCCGAGGTGAGTGCGTCGGCGGGTCCGACCCGGTTCCTGCAGACGTGGCTGCGCCCGGACGAGCCGGGCGTGGTGCCGTCGTTCGCGTCGACCGCCGTGGGGACGGGCCCCGACCTGGTCGAGGTCGTCGGCCCGGCGGGTGCGGTGGACATCGGCGCCGGGGGCGCCCGCCTCTTCGTCGGGTCCCCCGGGCCCGGGACGCTGGTGCTGCCGGAGGCGCCCCGGTTGCACGTCTTCGTCGTGTCCGGCGACGTCGCGGTGGGCGAGCGCGCGCTCTGCCCGGGCGACGCGGCCCGGCTCACCGACGAGGGCGGCCGAGCACTGACCGTCGGCTCCGAGGCCGTCGTGGCGGTCTGGGCCTTCGGCTGACGGGTCGTCCGCTGGTCAGGGGATGAGCACGCCCGGGTTGAGCACCCCGGTCGGGTCCAGCCGCTCCTTGACCGCGCGCAGGATCTCCACGCCCACCGGGCCGATCTCCTCGGCCAGCCACGGCTTGTGGTCCTGGCCGACCGCGTGGTGGTGGGTGATCGAGGCGCCGTTGTGGACCATCGCGTCCGAGGCCGCGGCCTTGGCTGCGAGCCACTGCGGCAGCGGCTCGTCGGCGGCCTTGGTGGCGACGGTGAAGTAGAGCGAGGCGCCGGTCTCGTAGACGTGCGAGATGTGGCAGAGCACCAGGGTCGCTTCGCCGAGCGCGCCGACCAGGGCGTCCTTCACGGACGTGTAGACGTGGTCGAGGTTGGACCAGAAGGTGACGGTCTCCATCGTCTCGACGAGCACGCCGACGTCGAGCAGCGAGTCGCGCAGGTAGGGCCCGTGGAACCGGCCGTCGGCCCAGGCCTGGCCGCTGTCCGGTCCGAGGTTCTGTCCACCGAGCCCGGCGAGCAGCGCGGTGACGGCCGCGCGCTTCGCCTCGACCGCCGCCGGCGTTCCCTCGTAGCCGGTGACCATCAGGCAGCCCCCTGAGGTGGACTCGGCACTCTCGCTGCCGACCTCGCTGGGCTTGGCCAGGTTGATCGCGGTCTCGTTCTCGTCGGAGAGCCGCAGCACGGTCGGCAGCATCCCGGCCTGGGCGAGCGTGCGCATCGCGGCCGCTCCCTCGGTGAAGGACGCCCAGCGCCACGCCTCGTAGCTGCGCACCTCGGGCAGCGGGCGGACCCGGACCCTGACGGCGGTGACGACACCGAACGCGCCCTCGGAACCCATCACCAGCTCGCGCAGGTCGGGCCCGGCGGCGTTCGACGGCGAGCTGCCGAGCTCGAGGGTGCCCTGCGGGGTGGCGACCGTGAGGCCGACGACGAGGGCGTCGAAGCGGCCGTAGCCGGCGGACGACTGGCCCGAGGAGCGGGTGACCGCGAAGCCGCCGATCGAGGCGTACTGGAAGGACTGCGGGAAGTGTCCGAGGGTGAGCCCTTCGGCAGCGAGGAGCGCCTCGGCCTGCGGGCCGCGCAGCCCGGGCTCGAGGACCGCGGTCATCGAGGTCCGGTCGACCTCGACGAGCTTGTCGAAGCGGAGCAGGTCGAGGCTGATCACGCCCGCGAACCCGTCGCGGCGGGCGGCGAGACCCCCGACGACCGAGGTGCCGCCGCCGAAGGGGACGACGGCCACGTGCCGCCGCACGGCCCACGCGATGAGCGCCTCGACCTCGTCGTGGTCGCCGGGCCGGACGACCGCGTCCGGGGAGTCGCTGCCGTCGCCGGCGCGGAGCTTGAGCAGGTCCGGCGTCGACTTGCCGCGGGTGCGGTGCAGCCGGGTCTCGTGGTCGGTGAGGACGTGCTCGGCGCCGACGATCGCGGCGAGCTCGGCGACCAGGGCGGCGTCCAGCGGCTCGCTGAGGCGGACGTCGGCCGGGTCGACCGCCGGTGTGTCGGTGGTGCCGATGAAGGTGTCGACGAGCGCGAAGGCGCTCTCGGCGAGCGGACCGGCGTGGGCCGGGTCGCCCCAGCGGGACCAGTGCATCTCGGGCGAGGTCGGGTCGGAGATAGGGCTGGGGTGAGCGCTCATGTGTTACAGTGTTACACGTGAAGTCACTTCGTAACAACCCCGAGGTTGCGCGGTCCAGCGAAGACCTCGCCCTCGACGCGGCCCGGGAGGCGATCCTCGCCGTCGGCTGGTCCCGTACGACGCTGACCGACATCGCCCGCCGCGCCGGACTCAGCCGGATGACGCTCTACCGCCGCTGGCCCGAGATGAGCGCCCTCCTCGGCGACCTGATGACTCGCGAGTGGGACGGCCTGGTCACCCTCCCGGCCGGCACCGACGCCCGCGCCGCCCTGGTCGACGGCGTGGTCGCCACCGTCGGCGCGCTCCGCGACAACGAACTCTTCGCACGCATCGTCGAGCTCGACCCGCAGATGCTGCTCCCCTACCTGCTGGAGCGGACCGGCCGCTCGCAGGACCACGTCCTCGACCTCCTCGTCGCCGGCGTCACCGCCGGCCAGCAGGACGGTTCGGTCCGCGCCGGCGACCCCGGCACGATGGCGAGGGCGGTCGTGCTCACCGCGCACGGCTTCACGCTGTCGGCCCAGACCATGACCAGCGGGCGGACCAGCACCGCCGACCTCGACCGCGAGCTCGCGGCCCTCCTGGAGAGCTACCTGCGCCCATGAGCCACACCGCCAGCACTCCGCTCGCCGGCTCCGAGTCCCGGATCACCGCCGGCACCGCCGGCCTCCCCGAGCGCACCGACGTCCTCGTCGTCGGCCTCGGCGTCACCGGCGCCGGCGTCGCGCTCGACGCCGCCAGCCGCGGTCTCGACGTGGTCGCGGTCGACATGTTCGACGTCGCCTGGGGCACCTCGCGGTGGAGCTCGAAGCTCGTCCACGGGGGCCTGCGCTACCTGGCCAAGGGCCAGCTCGGCGTCGCCCGGGAGAGCGCCGTCGAGCGCGGCATCCTGATGGAGCGGACCGCGCCGCACCTGGTGCACCCGCTGCCGATGCTGATCCCGCTCACCCCGGAGGTCAGCGGCCCGCAGGCCTGGCTCGCCCGTCGCGGCGTCGGCGCCGGCGACCTGCTCCGGCTGCTCGCCCGCACCAGCCGCGAGACGCTGCCCAAGCCGCGCCGGATCTCCGCCACCGAGACGCGCACGCTCGCCGCGGTCACCCGGCACGACGTCCGCGGCGGCATCCTCTCCTGGGACGGCCAGCTCGAGGACGACGCCCGGCTGGTGCTCGGCCTGGCGCGCACCGCGGCGTCGTACGGGGCGCGGGTGCACACCCGGACCCGGGTGCTCGAGCTCACCGGCACCGGCGCCCTGGTCCGCGACGAGCTGACCGGCGAGGAGCGCCGGATCGAGGCCCGCACCGTGATCAGCGCCGCCGGGGTCTGGGCCGGCACCCTGGTCCCCGGAATCACCCTCAAGCCCAGCCGCGGCACCCACCTGGTGGTCCGCAAGAGCGCGCTGCCCGGCGTCCGCTGCGCGATCATGGCGCCGGTCCCGGGGTCGTCGAACCGGTTCGTGTTCGCGCTCCCCCAGCCCGACGACACCTTCTACGTCGGCCTGACCGACGACGAGGTCGACGGCGAGATCCCGGACGTCCCCGAAGTACCGGACGCCGACATCGACTTCCTCCTCGACGTGCTCGGCCGTGCGCTCGAGACCCCGCTGACCCGCGACCACGTCGTCGGCGCGTACGCCGGCCTGCGCCCCCTGCTCGACAGCGACGGGTCGACGGCGGACCTGTCCCGCAAGCACGCGGTCCTCGTCTCGGAGACCGGCGTGGTCACGGTCGTCGGCGGCAAGCTGACCACCTACCGGCAGATGGCGCAGGAGGCGGTCGACCGGGCCCTGGCGCACGCCGGGATGAGCGCCGGCCCGTGCCGGACGACGAACCTGCCGATCCTCGGTGCCGCCGACCGCGCCGCCCTGGCGACGCTGGACGCTCCGGCCCGCCTGGTTCGCCGCTTCGGCACCGAGGCCGCGCTGGTGCTCGCGAACGCGCTCGAGCACGGCCTGACCGCGGAGGAGGCGCTCGCCCCGGTCTCGGCGACGATCCCGGTGACGCTGGCCGAGCTGGTCTTCGGCGTCACCCACGAGGGCGCCTGCGACGTGGGCGACCTGCTGGACCGGCGTACCCGGGTCGGGCTCATCCCCGAGGACCGTGAGGTCGCCGTCCCGCTCGCCGAGCGCGCGCTCTCCCTCGTCTCCCGTTGAATCCGGCCTCGTGGTCGTTCGACACGGGCTGATTCAACGGGTGCCCGGGACCACCAGACCGCTGTCGTAGGCGTACACGATCGCGGCGGGCCGGTCGCGCAGGTCGAGCTTGGTGAAGATCCGGCCGATGTGGCTCTTCACGGTGAGCTCGGAGATGAACAGGTCGGCGGCGATCTCGGCGTTCGAGCGGCCGGCGGCCATCGCGCAGAGCACCTCGAGCTCGCGCCCGGTGAGCACCTCGTGGTCGGCGACGGTCCCGGTCCCCGGAGCCGGCGCCCGGCGGTAGCTGGACAGCACCCGCCCGGTGACGGCGGGGTCGAGCCACGAGTCGCCCGCGGCCACCGTCCGGACCGCCCGGATCAGGTCGTCGGCCGAGGAGTCCTTGAGCAGGAACCCGGCCGCGCCCGCGCGCAGCGCCCCGGAGAGCATCTCGTCGTCGTCGAAGGTGGTCAGCACCAGCACCGGCGGCGCGTCCGGGCGGTCGGCGAGCGCGCGGGTCGCGCTGATCCCGTCGACGCCGCGCATCCGCAGGTCCATCACCACGACGTCGACGTCAGGGTGCGCGTCGAGGGCCGCCGGGAGCTCACCGCCGTCGCCGCACTCGGCGACGATCTCGAACCCGTCGCGGCGACGCAGGATCCGGCGCAACCCCGAGCGCACCAGCTCCTGGTCGTCGACCAGCACCACCCGGGTCTCGGCAGCCGGCCCCGTCCCGGCGCTCACCAGGCCATCCGCCGGACCAGGCGCGGGCACCAGAGCATGCCGTCGCGCTCGCGGAGCGGGACCCGGAGGTCGACGAGCCAGTCCGCGCCGTCCGGGCCGGCGTCGAGCTCGGCGCCGAGCTGGTCGGCCCGCGCGCGCATCCCCGCGAGCCCCGAGCCGGCACCCGTGCCCCTGCTCGCTCCCGGGCGTTCGGACCGCGGGTTCCGCACCACCAGGCGCGCCCGCGTCGAGGTCACCGTCAGCGCGACCTCGGCCGCGGCCGACGGTGCGTGCTTGGCGATGTTGGCCAGCGACTCCTGGGCGATCCGGTAGACACCGAGCCCGGTCGCCTGCGCCAGCCGCGCGGGATCGCCGACCTCGTCGTACCGGACCGAGAGCCCGGCGCGCTCCATCTGGGCGACCAGCTCGCCGATGTCGGCAGCGCCGGGCAGCGCGTGCGTGTCGGCCGGCCCGTCGGCGAGCGAGCTCACCGTCCGCCGGATGTCGGCCATCGCCTGCCGGCCGACCCGCTCGGCGTCCGCGAGCGCCTCGTCGACCTCGGCGACCGCCGTCCGGACGTCGTCGGCCCTCTCCCCGTCGCTGTCGCCCGCGATGTCGCCCAGGGCGTGCCGGGCGCCCGTGATCTGCAGCAGCGTCACGCTGAGCGAGTGCGCGACCAGGTCGTGGATCTCCCGGGCGATCCGCTCGCGCTCGGCAAGGGTCGCCCGGGCCCGCTCGCCCTCCCGCGCGCTGCGCTCGGCGATCAGCGCCCGCATCTGCCAGAGCAGCATGTAGCCGACGACGAAGCCGAGGACCACGTCCACCAGGTGCACCGGCACGCCGTTCAGGCCGTACTGCTCGGCCGCGAAGACGATGAGGGCCGCGCTCGCGCCCGCGGTGACGAGCCCGTTGCGGACGCCGTCGCGGGCCACGACCTCCGCCGTGAGCAGGGCGAGCAGCGCCGGCGCTGGGTCGAACGCGCCCGCCCCCGGCACCGGGTTCGCGAGCAGGATCGCGGCGGCGGCGAAGACCCCCAGCGTCTCGATCACGTGCGAGAAGTGCCGCCCGACGATCACCTGGATGATCCCGGGCACCGTCACCAGGCCGACGGTGAGCAGCAGCATCCCCGGCGGCCAGAGCAGGTCGCGCCGTTCCAGCGACACGACGGCGCAGGCGGTCAGGCCGACGCCGCTGATCACCGGGATCCACCACGGGTACACCAGCCCGTGGTCGGCGATGTTCTCCTCGATCCGGGCGCGCAGGAGCTGCGGCGCGGCCAGGAGGCGGCCGGCCACCGAGGAGCTCCGCGGGGCGTACATGGTGACCAGGGTAGGGAGGATCCGGCCCTCCCGGCATCCGTCCGCGGAAGCGCACCGGCTCCTACCAGGGTCGCAGCCGCGATGGGTACCCGCGCGCGATGGACGACGGCCGGCCGCTCCGTAGGTTCGGAGCATGACCTGGTCCGAGACCCACCGCCGCTGGCGGGCGATGCAGGAGATCGAGACGCTCGTCAACGCGAGCGCGTCCGGCGAGCTCCCCTGGAACGACGAGTACGCCGCGCTCTTCGGCGACCGCGACGGCCTGCTGGCCGCCCTCCGCTACCGCTGGGAGCTCTCCGTCAGCGCCCAGCTGGACACCCACCTCAGCGAGGACGCCCTCGCCGACCAGCGACGTCGGCTGCTGGAGCGGAACTCGGGGGTGCTGCGCCTGATCCGGAGGACGCCGGTCCCGGCGTGACCTGCGTCGGACCCGGATCAGCCGGATCCGGGCCGTCCGGGCCCGCGACCGGCAGCACCACCGAGCGGTCCGCGACGTGGTCGGCCGAGCTGATCGTGACCCGGACGTCCACCGGGACGCCGGCGACGGTCACGTCGAAGGAGAGCGCCCGCGACCGGTCCGGGTGCTCGATCAACCGGCAGTGCAGGACCGGTCCGTCGGACTCGCAGCGCCAGTCCCCGTAGGCCTGCTCGGTGTGCACGACCGTCGTGACCGCCCCCTCGACCCGGATCGTCGCGGACGGCCCCTGGGCGGTGCCGGCGACGGGGAGGTCCAGGTGGTACCGCCCGGGCGGGTCACCCGGCAGACTCCTCGCCTCCAGCAGGCCGGGGAGGACCGTCCCGCTCCCGGAGCCGGCCGAGGGCACGGCCGACGGCTGCGGAGGTGCCGGCGACGACGCCGGCGGGGACGGCGACGCCCTCGGTGTCTTCCCGGGGCTGGTGGGCGGCGCCGGCGGCGCCACCCGGTTCGGGGCCGGCCGCGTGGGCCGGGGCGCGGACGGGCGCGACCTGGCCGGCTCCGGCCCGGGTGCCCGGCTCGGCGCGACCGCGCGCGACGACGGGAGCGCGGGCACCTCGGACGGCATCTCCCCTCCGGGCACCACCACGGCGACGGCGACGGCGGCCGCGACCGCCGTGGCGACCAGAGCTCCGACTCCGGCGGCAGCGGCACCGCCGAGCCCGCCCGCACCGGTCGACGACGCTCCGGCCAGGCCTGCGACGACGCCCGGTCCGACGAGCCCGGCGAGCAGGAGGGCGGGGACCAGCAGGGCTCGGAGGTCGCTGTTGAGGGCGGCCAGCTCGGCGACGGCCAGCGCGCAGGAAGCGCACGAGTCGATGTGGGCGTCGACCTGCTTCGCCGACCTGACCCGCAGCGAGCCGCGGACGTAGCGCGGCACCAGCTCCAGCACGCCGGCGCAGTCCGCCGTGCGGTTGTCGGCGAGCGCCACGTGCTGCGCCAGGTACGCCGACCGCAACGCCTCGCGGGCCCGGAAGCTGAGCGCGGCGACCGAGTTGCGGTTCATCCCCAGACGCGCGGCCGCCTCGTCGAGCGGCAGCTCGTCCACCTCGGTCAACCACAGGACGGTCCGCCAGCGGTCCGGGAGCGACCGGAACGCGTCCGCCACCACCACGGCTTCGTTCCGCGCCTCGACGCCGTCACCGAGGAGCGGTTCGAAGGGCGACTCCGTGAAGTCGTCGACGAGCACCTCGTTGCTCCGACGACGCGCCTGGTCGAGATGGATCGTCCGGATGGTGGCGAACAGGTAGGCCCGGAAGGACTGGTCCGGCCCGGTCCCGCGGCCGAACATGGCCAGGATCTTGGTGAACGCCTCCGAGACGAGCTCGTTGCCGGCCGACGCGGGCGCGAGCGTCGCCGCGAACCGGCGCGCGGCCTCGCGGTGGCGCGCGAACAGCTCACCGACGGCCTCACGGTCGCCGGCCCTCGCCGCGGCCATCAGGTCGCGGTCCTTGGGAACGCGTGGCTTGTCCATCCCCCGAGTACTCACCCGATCTCGCCCTCGTCCGGTGGCCGGGTGGATCCAGGACCCGGCCGTGTTACCTGCAAGACCTGGGCCGGACCCGCGCGCTTACGCAGGTCGCGTAACAAATTCCCGCGAGCCGCGTCCGGCCCGAGGAAGCTCGGGAAATCCGCCGACCCTGCGTGATCGAACGGCCTCCGCCGACGTCGTACCCGGTGACAGCAGCAGGGGGAAGGACGGAGGAACCGATGGAATCCGAGGACTGGGACCGCTTCTGGGACCGCTCCCGGGGCGGCACCCACTGGGTCGTCGCCTACGAGAGGCTGTGCCGCGCGCTGACCGCTGACGCCGCGGACGATCTGGGGCGGCCGCACATCGTGCTCTGCCGCGACGACGAGACCGGGACGGTCGTCTACTCCGGACCGTTCCCCGACGGGATCACCGCGCTGACCTACGCCGACGCGGCGAACGCGGTCGAGCCTCCCGCCGCGGAGCTCTCGATCTCGTTCTCGGTCGCAGCCCTGCTGCCCGTGACCGCGTGAAGGCGCGAGCCGCCGCGGCGGTGCTGCTCGCCCTGGTCGTGCTGACCGGCGCCTGCGCCGCCCCGGGTACGCCGCCCGCCGCGCGCACGTCCCGGCCACCGTCCGCGGCGGAACCGACCGGCCCCGGGACCGGCCCCGCGACCGGGAGCACGGTCCTGCCGCCCGCGGAGCCCGACCTCGGCGGCACCGGTCCGCGGGGGTGGACGCTGGTCGCGACCGAGAACTTCACCGGACCGCTCGACCGCCACCGCTGGACGCCGTACGACGGGAAGCCGGGCTGCTGCCCCGACACGGTCTGGCGCCCGGCCCGGGCCCGGATCAGCAACGGCACCCTGCTGCTGGAGAACCGGCGGAGCGCCGACGGCCGGTGGACCAGCGGCGGGGTCGGGTCCTGGACCTGGCCGGTCGCGAACCGGCTCCACGGCCGCGTCGACGTCCGGCTCCGGGCGGACCGGGCTCCGGGCATCTCGATGGCGGCGCTGCTCTGGCCGGACCGCGGCTGGCCGCCCGAGATCGACTTCTTCGAGACGTTCCCCGAGTGGCCGGACCGGCGGCGGATGCGGGTGACCAGCCACTTCGGCGCCCGCGACCTGGTCCGGCAGGCCGAGGCGGCCGGGGACTTCACCCGGTGGCACGTGATCAGCCTGCGTTGGGACCCCGACCGGGTGCGGGTCCTGGTCGACGGCAGGCAGGTCGCCGACTTCCGCGACCCGCGCGCGGTTCCGCAGCAGCGGATGTGGATCGCGTTCCAGACCCACGTGCACCGGGACCGCAGCGGCGCGCTCCCGACGATGCCGGCCGGCCGCACCCAGGTCGGGCTGGCCGTGGACTGGGTGCGGATCTACCGGCGGTCCCGGTAGGCGGCCCGGTAGGCGGCCCGGTAGGCGGCCCGGTAGGCGGCCCGGTAGTCGGCCCGGTAGTCGGCCCGGTAGACACCCGGGCCGAGCAGGTGCGCGACCAGTCGGTCGGCGAGGGCGCCGTCCGCGGCGGTGAGCCCGGGATCGAACTCGGCGTGCCGGACGGCCATCTCCAGGGCGTACCCGGCGACCACCAGGTCGGGGCGGGCGACGTGCCGGGCCAGGAGCCGGCGTGCGGAGGTCAGCGCCCTGCCGACCGACCGGTGCCGTTGACCGTGCGCCACGGTGAAGGCCCAGTTGGCCCGGTCCAGGCCGAGGGGAGCGCTCAGCTGCGCGTACTCCAGGTCCCACGACCACCACTGCCCGTCGGGGGTGCGGGCGACGTTCCACGGCGACCAGTCGCCGTGGCGGAAGCCGAGGTCGCCGCCGTGGTCGCCGACCCGGTCGGCGAACCGGGCGGCGGCTTCGCGGATCGACTCGCCGAGAACACCCTCCACCCGGCCCGCTCGTGCGAGCAGGTCCCGCTGCCACCGGGATCCCGCCCAGGAGCGCCGCCGCGGACCCAGGCGCGCCACCACCCGGTCGAGTGCCGCGTGCGCGGCGGGCCAGTCGCGCCGGCCGACCCGCGCGACCGTGACCGGCATCGGCGCCACCCCGAGCAGCAGCCGACCCTCCCACGGCACCAGGAACAGCGGTGCGACGAAGCGGACCGCGGTGTCCGACGCCTGCAACCGGGTCAGGGCGGCGTGCTCCGCGCGGAGCCGGCCGACGAGGTCCGTCCCGACCCCGACCTTCACGAAGGCGCGAGCGGCGCCGCTGCGGTCGGTGACGAGCACCGTCTGCTTGGCGTGGCCGCCACCGGCGCGCATCCCGGCGGCGAGCATCAGGTCGCCGGGTGCCACGTCCAGGGCCGCGGCGACGGCGCCGAGCAGCGAGGGTCCCGGGGCGGCCCCCGACCGGCTGACCCGGACCGACCGCGTCGACCCGGCGCCCACCAGTCGGGCGCGCAGTGCGCTCGCGAGCAGCGACCGCTGCCAGCGCACGGCCGGAGGCCGCAGCCCGTTGAAGTCGTCCAGGGTGCGGGCCGCCGCGCGACCGCCGCCGGCCAGCGGGAGCAGGTAGCGCGGGTGGGTCACGTTCGGCACGGCGAGGTAGCGCTCGACGACGGCGTGCCCGGCCGGGACGGCGTCGTGCCCGAGAAGAAGCCGGGTCTCCTCCGGGTCGCCGACCTCCCACAGCGCCCGGCCGGCCGCCCGCAACGCCCTGCTCACTGCCACCGCCTCACTGCCACCACCTCACTGCCACCGCGGTGTCCGTCCGAGGAAGGCGGCCAGGGCTTCGTTGTGCGGCCGGTAGTAGTCGCGCAGCTCGGCGCGGGTGTCGGCCGGCATCGGCGAGGACCGGGTCAGGTTCTCGTGCCGGGCGGCCGTCCGCTGCGGGACGACGCCCAGGTGCTCGTGCACCTGGGCGACCACCGAGCCCGGGTCGGCGTACAGGTCCTCGCTGAGCAGCACCTGGACCTGGTCGGCTCCGAACGCGGCGTACCAGGGCTCGAGCTGGTCGAGGTAGCGGCCGCGCTCCCGGTAGCCGAACCAGTCGCGGAGCGTGCCCGGGTGGCGCGGGTCGGCCCGCATCCGGTCGAGCTCGCCGGACGTCCGGTACGGCTCGGCAGCCAGCGCGTCCGGGAAGGTGAGCCCTTCGACGCCCTGCTGCACCCGTTCCCGGTGGTGGGAGAAAGCGCGCTCGACCGGGTCCCGGAGCAGCACCACGACCCGCACCCCGGGCAGCAGCGCCCGCACCCGGGCCGGGACCCGCGGGTCGAACAGGTAGAGCGGACTGGCCTCGCCGCAGACGACCCGGGCCCCGCCGGCGTACCGGTGGCGCGCGGCCGCGGTCGGGAAGTGCCCGGCGTACCAGCGCGGCCCGCGGTGGTGGTGCGGGACGAAGTAGTCGCTGCTCTTCCGGTGCTGGGCGCGCGGCACCATCGGCATCACCTGCGGGTGCTCCAGCAGCATCCGCCACAACGTCGTCGTGCCGGCGCGCTTGGCCCCGACGATCAGGAAGTCCGGGAGCGGGCGCAGGTCGGCGCTCACCGTGCCGGCGGTGCGGATCGCGCCGGCGAGCAGGTCCTTCGCCGGCGCCGGGAGCACCGCCTTGGCCGCCGCGGCCAGCACGCCGTCGCCGTTCACGACGCACCTGCTCGCGCGAGCTGGAGCCGCGTGCGGAACAGCAGGACGAGGGCGGCGTACAGGGGGACGGCGACGAGCAGGTGGACCGCGAAGGCAGTCGCCCCGGTCAGGCCCAGCCCGAGGACCAGCGCCCCGGGCACGGCCCACCCGGCCAGCGCGACGCCGCCGGCCCGGAGCGCGGGCGAGACCGAGACCCGCGCCCCGAGCACGGACCCCGCCTGCCAGGTGCAGAGCGCGGAGTCGAGCAGCAGCGCCCCGCCCCAGGCGAGCGCCGCTCCGGCCAGGCCGATCCGCGGTACCAGCAGCAGGTTCAGCACTACGTTGACGGTCAGCGAGCAGAGGGTGTTGGTCGCGGTCCACCGGCTGCGCCCGGCCATGAGCAGCAGCGCGTTCACGTTGCCCAGCGCGGTGTAGCCGAGCATCAGCACGGCCATCACCCGCAGCGGCAGGGCGCCGTCGCCGAACCCGTCGCCGAGCAGCGACATCACCCAGGACGCGTGCCCGGCCAGGACGAGGAAGACCGGCCAGGCGAGGAGGACCAACCAGGAGGTCGAGTAGCCCAGGATCTCCCGGGCACGGTCGGGGTCGCGGCGCGCGAACGCCGCCGCGAGCTGCGGGGCCGTCGCCAGCCGCATCGCCTCCATCGCCATCGTGCCCGTCGTGACGAATCGGCTGGCGGCCGCGTAGACGCCCGCCGCCGCCGGGCCGATCAGCGCACCCACGACGAGGACGTCGACCCAGACGATGCCGGTCTCGAAGAGCGCGGCGAACCCGCGCGGCAGGCTGAACGACCAGAACTCCCGCGCCACCTCGCCGGTCGACCCGGCGGCGCCCCGCACCCGTACGCCGCCCCGGCGCAGCACCAGTACGACGGCCACCACGTCGACGACGAGCAGCGGCGCCACCCAGGCGACGACCAGCGCGACCACTCCGGGTTCCGGCGCGAGCAGCACCCCGGCTCCGCCGACGAGCAGCAGGCGCGCGGTCGGGAGCCAGAGCTGGTGGAGCAGGACGAAGGACCGCACCGAGCCGTAGCCCCGGGTCGCGTGCAGGCAGGCCTGACCCCACGCCGACACCGCAAGGACCGCGGCCAGGGCGCGCAGCGCGGTGACGGTCCCGGGATCGGTCGGCGCAAGATGGTGCGCCAACCGCGGCGCGGCCAGCCAGAGTCCCCCGGCCGCGACGGTCCCGGTGGCGAGGAGCACCGGCGCGGTCGCCCGCAGCAGCACCGGGAGCTCGTCGGCCCTGCCGAGAGCGAGTCGCTGGGCGGTGGCGCGGATCATCGCGGTGTCGGCGCCGGCGACCGCGCAGCCGAGCACCAGGGTGAAGACGGCGACGCCCTCGACGAAGAGTCCGGCCACGTGCGCGCCGTACAGCCGGCCGACGACGACGTACAGCCCGAACCCCGCGGCCCCCGCGTACGCCGCCCCGGCCATCCCGCCGACGCCCGAGCGCAGTGCCGAAGCCCGGGCCGATTCCCGGGCCGATTCCCGGGCCGATTCCCGGGCCGATTCCCGGGCCGATTCCCGGTCGGTCTCAGATGCCTCGACCACGCGCGTGCAGCACCCCCTGGATCCAGGACGCGCGGGCCAGCCCGAGCACCACGGCGAGGGTCAGCGCGATCCGGGGCTCCCGCGGGTTGTCGGCGAAGGCGGCGCGCACCGCGCGCAACGCCGTACGACGCCGCCCGCAGGCCGCCTCGGCGAACCCGATCTGGCCGAGCACCCGGGCCCGGCCGCGCGGTGACGCGGCGAACTCGGGGTACTTCGCGAGCAGGTAGCGGAGGGCGTCCGCGGTCATCCGCCAGCGCCCGAAGAAGAACGACTGTCCCTCCCAGGAGATGTCGGCGACCACCTCGTCGACGAGGACGACCCGGCCACGCCGGCTCAGCCGCAGCAGCAGGTCGTAGTCCTCCCCCTGGCTCCCCGGGATCCGCTCGTCCCAGCACCCCGCGGCGGCCACGGCGTCGCGGTTCAGCAGCAGCACGGACGGGTGCAGCTCCATCACCCGGTCCGCGAGGAGGTCGGCGAAGGTCACCTCCGTCAGCGGCGGACGCCGCACCGTGTAGGCGCCGCGACGGACGATGCGCAGGCCCGCGCCGATCGCGACCGGGGTCTCACCGGGACGCGCGAGGGCCGCGACCTGGCTGGAGAGCCGGTGCGGCAACCAGACGTCGTCGTCGTCGCAGGTCGCGAACCACGCCGTCTCCACCAGCCCGAAGGCGTAGTTGCGGACCCCCGACGATCCGGGCGTACCGGCGTTGCGCAGCACCGACAGGCGCTGCCGCTCCGGGTGCCGCGGCGCCGGCAGGTCGGGCTCGTCGGGGAGGTCGCTGTCGAAGACGACGACGAGGTGCAGGTCCCCGGTGTAGTCCTGGTCCCAGACCGAGTCCACGGCGCGGCGCAGCAGGTCCAGCCGGTCGCGCGTCGGGATGACGACCGTCAACGGCGGGCCCGCGGTCATCGGCGCTTCCGCCCAGGCTCGGCGCCGCGCTGGACGCGCGGTGCGCCGCACTCCAGCAGGTAGGCGAGGACGCACCCGAGGAGCAGGCCGGCGAGCGACGCGGCGACCACGCCGGCAGCGGGCGGGACCCCGGTGCGCGACGGAGGCTCAGGCAGGGCCACCACCCGGCCGGGGTCGAGCCGCGCCCCCTGGACGCTGCGCAGCTGCTGCTCGAGGTCGAGGACCTGGTCCGTCGAGGCCCGGGCTGGTTTCGGGGCGCCGTGGGCCATCGCTCGGGTCCGGGCCAGCAGGTCGGTCAAGCGCGCCACCTCGGCGTCCTGGTCCGCGGCCGGCCCGAGCCGGCGCTGCTCGAGAACCGCGTCCGCGACCGCGGCGGCACCGGCCGCGGCGGCCTTCGCCGACGGCCCGGTGAAGGTCACCCGGAGCAGGTCGGTGCCGGTCGGGTTCACGACCGCGAGCCGTTCGGTCACGGCGGCGGCGGGCAGATCCAGTCGCCGAGCGACGCGCGCGACCACCGGACCGCTCGTCGCGACCAGGGCCGCCGACGGGCCGTCGGCAGGCGCGGGCGCCGTCGTGCCGTCGACCAGGCCCGACCCGAGCTGGACCAGGGTCGCGGCCCGGTACGACGGCGACGTGTACGCCGCCCAGCCGACACCGGCGACGAGGCCGGCGAGGAGGCCCGCGACGGCGATCAGCCACCGGCCCCGGACGGCGACGAGGAAGCCGGCCGGTGGCCGGACGGGCGGGAGGGACTCGGTCATGCGGCGGTGCCTTTCGAGAGGGACGGGACAGGTCGGTCGGTCCTGGTGCGGGCCACGGACGCGCAGAGCAGGAAGACGCAGAGCGGGACCGGCAGCGCGTCGTAGAAGACGCTCTGCAGCAGCAGCACCGGCCCGGTGACGTGCAGCCACACGGCGGGACTGCGCGCGGGCGGCCAGGACCGCAGCACGGTGACCAGCAGCGCGGCCAGGTAGAGCGCGGCGCCGACGATTCCCTGGGACACCAGCACGGTCCACAGCTGGCCGTGGGTGCCGATCGAGACGTCGTTGCTGTCGTCGAGCCCGGCCGAGGACTGCGGTGCTCCGTAGCCGAAGACCGGGGACGCCCGCGCCAGCTGCCAGGAGGCGGCGTACAGGTTCGAGCGGGTGTGGGTGTTGCTGACCGCGAGGCGGTCGGAGACGACGGCACCGAGCGGGGTCAGCAGGAGCAGCCCGGCCACCGTCGCCGCCAGGGCGCCGACCACGAGGAAGGCTCCGGCCCGGCCGGCGAGAGTCTGCCGGGCCACGACGACGACGGCGGCGAGCACCAGGCTGAGCCAGCAGCCCCGGTTCACCGAGACCACGACGGGGACGAGCGAGAGCAGAAGCGTGCAGACGAGGAGGGCGCGCCGCGCGGCGGTCCTCGCGGTGATCGCGGCGTACACGGCGACCGGGGTGAGGATGCTGACCGCGGCGCCCCAGTCGTTGGTGTACGGGTAGAGCGCTGAGGGCCGCGGCACCCCGTAGAGGTCGTCGAGCTCGCTGAGCGCCGGGTGCGTGAGGGCCCGCAGGAACGGGATCTGGCCGAGCCCCTCGGGCAGCAGGCGCTCGGCGGGGCTGACCAGGCTCAGCCCGGGCAGCAGCACACCGAGGGTGCCGAGGAGCACGCTGGCCGCCCAGAGCAGGCACAGTGCGTCGACGACCGGCTGCGTCCGCGCACCCGCCCGGAGCGCGGTGTGCACGGCGAGCACCACCAGCAGGACCGACGCGTCCATGAGCAGCCGGTAGCCCCAGGCCGCCGCGTACCTGCCGTCGGTCAGCATCGTTCCCGACAGCACGATCCAGGCGAGCAGGACCAGCCACGCCAGGTGCACCGGGCCGAGACGGATCCGCCCCCGGTTGGCGAGCAGCCAGCCGGCGGCCGCGAGCCCGCACACCGGCCACAGCAGCCACTGGACGCCCAGCAACCAGGCGCACGGGTAGGCCAGGACGAGCAGGGCCAGCGCGCGGACCGGCTGGTCGGCCGCGCTCCTCATCGGCGCCTCCGCCGGGGTCGCGCCGAGAGGGCCGCCGTCCGGAGGGAGGCACGCCGACGCGGCGGCGCCGCGGCCAGCTCCTCGGCGACCCGGGCGACCCGGGCGACCGCGGCCGCGGTGCGGAGGTCCCCCTCCTCGGTCGCCGGCCGCGGGTCCCGGACCGCGTCCCGTCCGAGGGCGGCGAGCAGCGCCTCGCGGTCGTGGACCACGTCGACGACGTCGCGGGCGCGGAGGAAGTCGGCGAACCGGACCTGGTGGTCGTCCACGTGCTCGCCGCGGCCCGGGTCCCGCGGCACGCACACGGGCCGGTGTCCGGCACGGAGGGCGTCGAGGATCGTGCTCGGCCCGCCGTGCACGACGACGAGGTCGGCCTCGCGGAGCCGGTCGACGAGCTCGGCGTGCGCCACGAAGGCGGCGCCGCCGGCGCGCACCGGCGGGCGGGAGCTTCCGAACTGCACCCAGACCTCGGTACGCCGCCCGCCCAGACCGTCCCGGGCGATCTCGTCGAGCCACCCCACGAGCCGGTCGAACGGATGGTGGTCGGTCCCGACCGAGGCGACCAGCCGGAGCGCCGGCGGCCGGCCGGTCACAGGAACGTCCCCACGAGCGCGGCGTCCGGGTAGTGGTCGAGCTGGGCGTCCCACTGCACCACCCGCCGGCTCGTGAACGGCCGGCAGAGCCGCCCGGTCAACGTCGGTGAGTCCACCCGGTCGTAGACCTCGATGAACACGGTCGGGATCCGCAGCCACCAGGCCACAACGAAGAACGGCACCGCGAGCCCGGCTCCCGTGCTCACCAGCACCCGCGGCCGGCACCGCCGCAGGGTGGTCACGGCCAGGCGGAGGTTCCGGAGCAGGTTCGGCAGGTGCCGGGTCGTCGGGCCGAAGCTGGTCACCCGGGTCTCGTCGCCGAGGCGGTCGCGGACGTCCTCGGTGTCCGGGCAGACCCAGGTGCGGGTCCGCCGCGACCACCACGGCTCGAGTGCGAGCAGGTGCGTCAGGTGGCCGCCCTGGCTGGTGACGAGGACGACGTCGACCTGGCTGTCAGTACGCGCCATTGCGGGAGAGCACCACCTTGATCGTGCGGAGCAGGATGCGCAGGTCGCGCACCGGGGACCAGTTGTCGACGTAGTCGACGTCGACGTCGACGGACTCCTGCCAGGTCAGGTCGGAGCGCCCGCTCACCTGCCAGAGCCCGGTGAGGCCCGGCTTCGCGCGCAGGCGCCGGGCGGCACGGTCGTCGTACCGGGCCACCTCGCTGGGCAGGGCCGGCCGCGGCCCGACCAGGGACATGTCGCCGCGCAGCACGTTGAGCAGCTGGGGGAGCTCGTCGAGGCTGGTCCGGCGCAGCACCCGGCCGACCCGGGTGACACGCGGGTCGTCCTGGAGCTTGAAGAGCACGCCGTGGCCGTGCACGTTCGCCGCCCGGAGCCCGTCGAGGACCTTCTCGGCGTCGGTGCGCATCGTCCGGAACTTGAGCATCGTGAAGCACGCGCCGGGCGCCTTGACCCGTTGCTGGCGGAAGAGGGCCGGTCCGGGCGAGTCGAGCCGGACGAGCACGCCGATCAGCAGCAGCACCGGCGCGAGCAGCACGAGCAGCACGGCGGCGACCGCCAGATCGGTCACGCGGCGGGACAGGCGGACGACGGCCCGGGGTCGGCTCGGCATGATGTCGACCGCGGTGGCCGAGCCCACCTGGGTCGGCGTGATCCGGTGCGCGGCCATGCCGGGCACCGGGGCGAGGGCGAGCCGGACGCCGACGTCCTCCAGCGCCCAGGTCATCCGTTCGAGGTCGACGACGTGCGCGATCCCCGGGTGGGCGACCACCAGGTCGGCGCCGGCCCGGACCACCAGGTCGACGAGCTCGTCCTGGCCCCCGGCCCCGGCCGCCGACCAGGACGCCTCGGACCACGGAGCGACGAACCCGACGACATCGGCGCCGCTGCGCGCGAGCCGTTCGTCCAGCTCGGTCGCCGACGGAAGTGACGAGGCGACCACGACGACGCGCCGCGAGACGCGGACGTCCAGCCGTGCGCGCACGGTCGCGGACCGCAGCAGCACCCGGATCCCGACCGACAGCAGTGCACAGGCGGCGAGCGCCGCGACCTGCGTCCCGAGCCCGGCGCCGTGACCGGTGACGGCGGCGAGCACCGCCAGGCCGGCCAGGAGGAGGACCACCCGGCGACCGACCCGGCGGAGCGACAGCGCGCCGCGGCCGGCGTCGCCCACGCTGACGCAGACGGTCTCCAGCACGGCCCAGGCGACGGCGACGAGGGCGAGGTCGGGCCGGGCGCCGGCCACCGCGGTCGTCGCTCCGACCACGGTGGCCACCCAGCACGCGGCGACCACCGGGACCGCAGCGGGCACCCGGCGCCGGTCGCCGCGGTGACGGACCGCGAACCACGGATGGCGCTCCGCCGGGGAGCGGCGCCGGCCGCGGGTCGCGGCCCGGTGGGTCGGGGCCGACGGTGCCAGGCTCACCGGAAGGTGATCGTGTTCGTGTCGACGGACATCACCCGGTGACCGGCGGGGTCGGTCGCCTCGACCCGGTAGAAGACCGGGGTGCCGGAGCGCAACCCGCTGCCGGGGTCGGTCAGCGTGAAGGCCGTGCGGGGCCAGGGCAACGAGGTCCGGGTCACCGTGGCGACCGGGCTCGTCGTGTCGTGGTTGCGGAAGAGCCGGTAGGTGAGGTTCACGTCGTCGCGGTCGAAGGACGGCTGCACCGTCACCGAGACCGACCCGCAGAGCAGCAGGAAGCAGCTCTGCTTGGCGCTGCCCCACGGCCGGGACGGGGCGTCGTCGCCCGGGCGGAACCGCGCGAGGTTGGCCTGCGGGTGGCCGTCCATGGCGGTGAAACCGCCCCCCATCACCAGCTGGTCGCCGTCGGTGGCCAGGGCCCGCGAGTGCAGCAGGGTGTCGTTGACGCCGGCGATGCCGTCGGCCTGCGGGAACCAGGGCTTGACCGTGCCGTTGCTCGCGTTGAGCGCGCTGCCGGAGACGTACTGGCGTTCGCCCGCCGCCTCCGCGAGACCGCCGGAACCCTCGCAGTCGTGGGCGTGGTTCCCGACATAGATCTCGTTGCCCACCGGCTGGATCGCGAAGGTGTCGCCGAAGCAGCGCGTCCCCCAGCGCAGTGTTCCGGTCGCGGCGTCGATGGCGTAGACGCCCTCGGTCCGGTTGGGCGAGGACGTCGTTCCCGGCAGCGGGTCGGAACGCCCTCCCAGGTAGACGGTGCCTCCGGCGACGCGCACCACCGTGCCCCACGAGGTCGGCGAGTACAGGTAGTCGCCCCGGAAGGCCGGCAGCCGCGCGCCGGAGGTCGCGTCGAGGGCGGCGAAGCCCTGCGACGTGACGCCGTTGACGGTGCGGAACGGCCCGGCGACGAAGGCCTTGCTGCCGTCGGCCGCGACGGCGATCGACTCGGCGCGCAGGGTCTGGTTGCTGACCGGGTTGCCCAGCCGCGCGGTGAAGGGGGTGACGCTGCCGTCGGTCAGGTCGAACGCTGCGAGGTGCGCTCGGGGCTGCCAGTTCGCGGTGGTGAAGGTGCCGCCCGCGTACAGCGTGCGGCCGTCCGGCGAGATCGCCAGCGCACGCACCGAGCCGTTCACGCCACCGGCGCCCACCTGGCCGAGGAAGTCGCCGGTGGTGGTGTCGAACGCCGCCAGGTGCTCGGCGCGCTTGCCGTCGACGAGGTTGAAGTCACCGCCGACGTAGAGCGTCTTCCGGTCCGGCGACAGCGCGCTCGACATCACCGTCGCCAGACCGTTCGTGTAGTCGTTGGACAGCACGTGCGCGAAGCCGGTCCACGGCTCCCCGGTGACGGCGTCGAAGGCGGCGAGGTAGCCGATCCCGGTCTCCCCGGTGCCGGCGGCCGCGGCGGCCGGACGGGTGGACCTGAAGCGGCCGCCGGCGAAGATGTGACCCCCGGCGACCTGGACCGTGAGGACCGGCCCGTCGGTCTGTCCCATCGGCGAGTCACCCCCGGAGAACCGGGTGTGGCTGCCGGTGTCGAACGCGCCGGCCGGCGCGGCGGGGGCCGCCAGGGCCGCACCGGCGAGCAGGGCTGCTGCCAGGCGGATGGAACGGGACGAACGAGGTCGTCGGAAAAGCACGGGTCGCCTCCAAGGATTTCGGATCGGGTCACCTTGAAGACGAAGACGGGTGCACCGCCCTTACGGCCCGCGTTACGGACCTGAAGAATTTTGCTCCGCCGGGAGCGTGACCGCGGCAACGTTGTCGCCCGTGCTCGGGTCGCTCCCGTCGGTCGGCACCACCAGGATGCTGAGCCGCAACGGGGTGCTGGCGAGCTGGACGTCGATGCCGAGGTCGCGGCTGCGCGGGCCGTCCTCGGCGAGCGCGCAGGTGAGCGTGACGCCGGCGGAGTCCGGGGTCCCGTCCGGGCGGCAGACCCAGTCTCCGTACTCGGTCTGCCGGTGCACCTGGTAGCGGGTGACGCCGTCGATCCGGAGCGTCAGGGTGAGGTCGCCGGTGGCGGAGTCGATCGGGAAGACGACGTGCTGCCACCGGCCGTCGCTCCCGATCGGCTGCTGGGCCGGCGCGCCGAGGCGGACGTCGTACACGCGCGGCGCGGGCGGCGTCACGGCCGGTGCGGGGCGCGGGGTGGTGGGCTGCGGGCGCGGGCGCTCGGTCGGTACGCCGGGCGTCGGGGTCGGCGACGGGCTCGCGCTGGGCCGGCTCGTGGCCCGCGGGTGCAGCGGCGGGCGGGTGGGCTCGACCGGCTGCGCCGGCATCTCCACCGGCGGCAGGACCTCGGGGCGCGGCGGGTCTCCCCCTCCGAGCAGGAACGGGGTGACGACCGCCGCGGTCCCGGCGACCGCGAGGGCGGCGAGCTTGGCGGCCTTGGCGCTCCACCACGCGGGCGCGAACCCGCCGGCGACCTTGGCCCCCGCCACGGCCGGCACGAGCAGGGCCTTGAGGTTCGTGTTGATCATGTCGAGCTCGGTGACCGCGGTGCTGCAGCGCGGGCACGTCTCCAGGTGGGCGGCGACCTCGTCCCGACGCGCTCCACCGCGGACGAACCGCGGGAGCTGCGGCGCGATCCGCTCGCACGCCTCCGCCGACCAGGTGGCTGACATGTGCTGGGCCAGGTAGGCCTGCCGGAGGCCCTCGCGGGCCCGGAAGCTCAGCGCCGCCACCGAGTTGGGGTTCATCCCGAGCTTCTCCGCGACCACCTCCAGCGAGTCGCCCTCGACCGCCGTGTGCCACAGCACCGCGCGCCAGCGCTCCGGCAACGAGCTGAACGCCTGCAGTACGGTCTGCGCCTCGGCGCGGTCGTCGGTTCCGTCCCCGACGGCCTCGTCCAGGCTGCTGCCGGCGAAGTCCGGGGTCGGTGTCTCCCGGCTCCGGCGGTGCAGGTCGATGTTGAGGTTGCGGATCGTGGTGAACAGGTACGAGCGGAACGCCGTCTCCGGTCCCCGGCCCTCCCCGAGCTGGGCGAGCAGCTTGGTGAACGCCTCGGAGGCGAGGTCCTGTGCGCGGGCGTGGTCGGCGAACTGCGTCGCGTAGGCGACGGCGGCGGAGAAGTGCCGGGTGTGGAGCTCTCCGGCCGCCTCGAGATCGCCTTCGCGCACCGCCTCGATCAGCTCGAGGTCACTGCGGTCGGGCACGCTACTTCTCGCTCCCGGCGACCACGCGGGGCACGCAGGACAGGCCCTTCGCGTCCGAGGTGTAGAGGTCCTTGACCTCGATCGCGGTGCTGGCGCCCGGCTTCAGGTCCCGGGTCAGGGTCCTGCTGGCCAGGACCTCGGACGTCTTCGTCTTCACGACGCTGAACGTCACCAGGTAGGTGGCCGCGTCGGCGGTCGAGTTCGTGAGCTCGCCCGACGCCGCCCAGGTGCCGTCGGCGGCGGCCTTGCAGGAGGTCCTGCTCAGCGACCGGATCGCGCCCACCGGGTTCGCGAGGTTGCCGTTGTCGCCGCTCGGGACCGTCGAAGCGGCCGACGGACGCGCCTTCGGGTCCTGGGCGGCCCGGTCGGACCCGCCGCAGGCGGTGGCGGAGACGCCGATCGCCAGGAGGCACGCGCCGGCGAGCAGCCGGTTCGTCCGGCGGGACCGAGGGTGGGCGAGCAGGTTCAGCGTCATCTTCACTCCGTTGTCGTTGGTGTTGCGGTGGTCGGTCCGGGTCACCCGAGTCCGACTCACGAGCAAAAGACGCAACCTGGACCGGGTCTGTTACGGGCCGGTCCAGAGTTTTTGGCGCTCACCCCACCGGCCCCGTTGGTCCCACGAGCACGACTAGACGTCGTACGGCACCCGGGGTTTACGCGACTTCGCCCGGACTACGTGGGCGACTACGCGAACGCGTAGTGCATTCCGGTACCGGATTTCTTAGGTTCGTCTCACTTCTCGGGTGCCGCTCACGGAGGACAAGGAGGTGGAGACGGTGCCGTTCAAGAAGGTGCGATTCGATCCACCTGCCCACGCCGTCGGCGGCGTCGAGGTCACCACGCTGAAGCGGATCCGCGAGCGGATGTGCCCGCTCGAGCGCGACGCGATCCAGATGCCCGACTTCCACCTGCTGCTGCGCGTCGAGTCCGGACGGATCCGGCACATGGTCGACTTCCGCAGCTACGACCTCGCCCCGTACGACGTCCTCTGGGTCCGCGCCGGCCAGGTGCAGCGCTGGGGCTCGCTGGAGGACATCGAGGGCACCGCGATCCTGTTCGTGGACCACACCCTCGGCAGCGACGTGACCGCGACGCTGCGCGACATCACCGCCCGGAGCGGCAACCTGTGGGCCGGGGCGGCCCGCCCGGGGACGGCGATCTCGGCCGCGATCAACCAGGTCTGCCACTTCCAGGGGTCCGGCCCCGCGCCCACCCAGAGCGTGGACGGCCTGCTCGCCGCCTACGTGCTCCGGTCCCTGGTCCTCGGGCTGGTCGCCTCCGGACCCGGCGCCGACCCGCCACCGGGCGACGCTCTGTTCGAGCGGTTCCGCAACGCCGTCGACGAGAACTTCACCCGCTACCACCGGATCCAGGAGTACGCCGATCTGCTCGGCTACTCGTCGAAGACGCTGACCCGCCTGGTGAACCAGTACACCGGTACCTCGCCCAAGGAGTTCATCGACGACCGGGTGGTCCTGGAGGCCCGCCGGCTGCTGGTCCACGACGACAGGCCGGTCGCCGGCGTCGCGTTCGCGCTCGGGTTCGACGACCCGGCCAACTTCTCCCGGTTCTTCCGCCGCCGGACCGGTCAGTCGCCGGCCGAGTTCCGGCTGTCCGCCCGGCCGGCCGCCGTCGTCGTCTGACCGGTCAGGCGCTGGCCCGGTCGAGCAGCCCGAGGTACTCGCGGCGCAGCCCGATCCGGGCCCGGTAGGAGAGCTGGCGGGTCGCGTTGGCACTGAGGCCCAGCCGGCTGCCGACGTCGGCGGCGCTCAAGCCCTCGACGTGGGTGAGCCAGAGAGCCTGGCGCCAGCGCAGCGGGAGCTGGGCCAGCGAGATCGCGACCTCGTCCCGCTCCGCCTCGCGGAGCACGTCCGTCTCCGGCTCGTCGACGACCGCCAGCAGCGGCTGCTCCCCGGCGGCGGCGCCCCCGAGCGTGACCGCCTGGTCGACGTCCTCGGTGAGCAGCAGCCGCGCCTGCTTGCGCACCTCGCTGGCGTTCAGGTTCCGGATCGTCACCAGCAGGTAGCGCCGGAAGTCCCTGATGTCGCGGTCCGCGTCGGTCAGCACGGTCCAGAGTCGGGCGAACGCCTCGGCCACCAGGTCGTCGGCCTGGTGCGGCCCGGCCAGCCGGACGGCGTACCGCTGCGCGGCGCCGACGTGCCGCCGGTAGATCGTCTCGAACGCGCCCTGGTCCCCGGTCCGCACCGCCGCCACGAGCTCGTCGTCGGCGATCTCGGTCTCGCTACCGTCGTGAGCAGCCATCTGTCTTCTCCCCTGTTCCAGCGGAGGACGTGGCGCCCTCCGGTGCGCCCACCCCCGCGGGCGCCTCGGAAGGTCCAACTGCCGACGAACCGGTGCGAAACCGTCATTCCGGGACAGGGGCCGGTCAAAAAGGGACGGGCGCCGCGACGCGCCGGAAGCAACGCGCGCCGGCGGTGGCCCGGCGGTGGCCCGGAACGAGAAGCGGCCCCCCGTGTCCGGGCCTGGGACTGACCGGACACGGGGAGCCGCGCGACACACCCAGTTCTGGAGGTGGGGTGTCAGGGGAGGACGCCGGCCGGGGGGTTGCGGCGTCCTCGTGCTGATAAGACGGGACCGGAGGCGCGCTCGTTACGCGCCGGCCCGACATCTTTTCCTGCCCGATTTCTCCGTTTTCAGTTCCGTGTTGTTCCCGCAGGTTAGGGTGTCGCGGTGGTAGGGAAGCTGGGACTCGTGGGGGCCGTCGCCGTGGCGTGGCTGCTCACCTTCGTCGTCATGGGGGGCGACGTCATGCCTGCGCTCTCCGGGCACCACGACGACCCGGCCGCCTCCGCGCCGCTGACCCCCACCGCCACGTACCCGAGCCGGAGCTCTTCGAACGTCCCGGCCCCGGGCAGCACCCCGCCCGCCACGCCCGGCGACACCACCGGCTCCCCGGCCAGCCAGGCCGGCGGGGCGGCGAGCGCGGAAGCGGCAGCCCGCACCGCGCCGCTGGCCGGCCAGACGCTGCAGGCCCGGCCCAAGCCGCGCCGCTCACCGCCCGCGGTGGTCGAGTTCCGGATGGCCACGTTCAACGTGCTCGGCAGCTCGCACACCCGCAAGGGCACCAAGCGGGCGCAGAAGGCTTCCGGCAGTGCCCGGATGGCGCGTGCGACCAGCTACGTGATCGACAACGACATCACCCTGGTCGGCTTCCAGGAGATGCAGCCGGACCAGCGCTCCGCCTTCCTGCGCAGCGCCGGCGGGCGTTACGGCCTCTACCCGGGCGGCAGCACCCTCGACGGCGACAACTCGATCGCGTGGCGCCTCGACACCTGGGAGCTGGTCAAGCCCGGGTCCGTGCCGATCCCCTACTTCGGCGGCCACGCCCGGAACATGCCGGTGCTGCTGCTGCGCAACAAGGCCACCGGCATCACCATCTACGCCACCAACTTCCACAACCCGGCCGACACCCGCGAGTACGGCAAGCAGGGCAAGTGGCGCGCCGCCGCGAAGGCCCGCGAGGTCACGCTGTTCAACGAGCTCAAGGACGACGGCTTCCCGGTCTTCGTCACCGGCGACATGAACGAGACCCAGTCCTGGTTCTGCGCCGTCGCCGGCCCCGGTGACCTCAAGGCCGCCGCCGGCGGCGAGGGCGGGCGGGCGGGTTGCAGCGTGGCCGGCGGCTACCGGATCGACTGGATCGCCGGCTCCCACGACGTGCAGTTCACCAACTACGTCGAGGACAAGAGCGGCACCGTCAAGTGGATGACGGACCACCCGGTGATGATCGCCGACGTCCGGATCGACAGCCGCGACTTCCCGAAGTCCGTCACCCGCGCCGCGGGCTGAGCTCAGCCGGCGAAGCGCAGGAAGCTCTCCAGCACCGGGCCCGCGGTCCGTGACCCGGACTGCCCTGTCGCCACGAACACCGCGACCGCGAGGTCGCCGCGCGCACCGATCATCCATGCGTGGGTCGGCAGGCTGCCGCCCGCGCCCGGGGTGCCGTACTCGGCGGTCCCCGTCTTCGCGAGCACCTGAGGGGGCTGCAGGCTCGCCAGGAACGAGCCGGAGCCGTCCTGCACCACCGCGTGCATCAGCGCGCGCAGCTGCTCCGCCTCCTTCGCGGTGAGCGGGGCCGGGGCCGCACCCTCGGTGGTCGGCTCCACCGCCGGGACCAGCGACGGCACCACGGTGCGGCCGGCGGCGACACTGGCCGCGACCGTCGCCATCGCGAGCGGGGACGCGAGCACCTTGCCCTGGCCGATCAGGTCGGCGGCCGCTTCCGTCTTCGACGCCGGTGCGGGCGCCTGGCCGAAGTACGCCGGGAAGCCGACGCCGTGGTCGATCCCGAACCCGAGGGAACCGGCCGCCGCGGCCAGCGCTCCGGGCCGCAGCTGGTCGCGCTGGCCGATGAACGCGGTGTTGCACGAGTTGGCGACCGCGTCGCGCAGCGTGATCCGGCCCAGCTTGCCTGCCGGGTAGTCGGAGTAGTTCTTGAACCGCTTGCCGTCCACCACGACCGCGGCCGGGCAGGTCACCGGCGAGGTCGGCGCCAGGCCGGACCGGAGCAGCGCCAGCGAGGACACCACCTTGAAGGTCGACCCCGGGGCGTAGCGGCCGGTCGTCGCGGTGGACTGCCCGTGCGATCCGGGGCCGCTCGCGGCGGCCAGCACGGCACCGGTCGACGGCTTGATCGCGACCAGCGCACTGGCCGGGCCGATCCCGGCCAGCAGCTGCTGGGCCTTCGCCTGGAGCGCCGGGTCGAGGGTGGTCCGCAACGGCGTGCCGGCCACCGGGTCCGCCGCGAACAGGACCCGCGGCTCCGCGGTCGCGGTCAGCGCCTCGTGGTCCGCGGGCAGGGCGGACACCTTGATCCCGGGCTTGCCGAACAGCTGCTCGTCGTACCGCTCCTGGAGCCCGGACAGGCCGGTGTCGTCGCCGGCCCGGAGCCGTCCCTCGCTCTGCTTGACCAGCTCGGCCGTCGCCGGGCCGACCGTGCCGAGGATCGCGGCGGCGAAGTCCCGGGTCGGCGCCAGCGGCAGGTGGTCGGAGATCCCGCGCGCACCCGGGACGGCGGCGACCCGGCCGAGCAGGGCGCTGCTCACGTCGGAGCGGCGCAGCACGATGGCCTCGACGAAGGCCTTCGGCCCGGCCGCGGCCACCTCCTTCGCGTAGCCGGCCGGGTCCACGTCCAGCAGCGCCGCCAGGCGCCGGGCCGACGCGGCGGCGGCCTCGGGGCCACCGACGACCTGCTCCTTGTCGATCCCGAACCGGACCACCGGCCGACGGGTGACGATCGGTGCGTCTCCGGCGCCCAGGACGTCGCCGCGCTCGGCGTTGACCCGGCTCACCCGCAGCTCCTCGCCCGGGGTGAGGGTCTCCTCGACGATCGACGGCTTCCAGGTCACGTGCCAGGCGTCGCCGTCCCGGGTCAGCGCGGCCTTGGTGGTGTGCTTCCACGGATGCCCGGCGACGTCGACGGTCCAGCCGAGGGTCGCGGTGGCGTCGTCGCCGTCGCGGGCCACGTCCTCGACGGTCACCTTCGCGTCGTAGGAGGAGAGCGGCTTCCAGAGCTGGGCGTAGGCCACCTCCGCCTTCTCGCTCACGAACGCGACCTTGCTCAGGTCGCCCTTGCTCAGGCCCTCCGCGAGCCGGTCGGCCGTCGGCGCCGGATCGGGTCCGTCGTCGAGGAGCGAGCACCCCGAGCCGAGGAGTGCGAGGGCCGTGATCAGGCACAGCAGGCCCGGCAGCGCTCGCCGGCGATGGGTCCGAGAGGTCATGAGGCGATCCGACCAGACCGGGCCGCCCCGGACAAATTCGGCAGGCGTAACCTCGCCCCGTGCAGCTCAGGGGACTCGTCGCGGACACGACGCCCCTCGAGGATCCGCACTTCCGCCGCCTGTGGACCGCGAACATCGTCACCGTCATCGGCGCCCAGCTCACCGTCGTCGCCGTGCCCGCGCAGATCTACGCGCTCACCGGCTCCTCGGCGTACGTCGGCCTGACCGGGCTCTTCGGCCTGGTGCCGCTGGTCGTCTTCGGTCTCTGGGGCGGCGCCCTGGCCGACGTGATGGACCGGCGCACCCTGCTGATCGGCACCACGACCGGACTGATCGCCACCAGTGCGGCGTTCTGGGCGCAGGCCGCCTTCGGCGCCGGCGACGTCTGGCTGCTGCTGTGCCTGTTCGCCGTGCAGCAGGCGTTCTTCGCGGTCAACCAGCCGACGCGCAGCGCGATCCTGCCCAAGCTGCTGCCCGCGGCGAAGCTGCCCGCCGCGAACTCGCTGAACATGACCGTCTTCCAGGCCGGCGGCATCGCCGGGCCGCTGGTCGGCGGCGCGCTGATCCCGATCACCGGCTTCTCCTGGCTCTACCTGATCGACACCGTCACGCTGTTCGCGACGCTGAGCGCCGTGGTCCGGCTGCCGCGGCTGCCGGTGGAGGGAGCGACCGGCGGGACTCCCGGGCTGCGCGCGGTGGTCGACGGGCTGAAGTACCTGCGCCACCACCCCATCCTGCTGACCTCGTTCCTCGTCGACCTGATCGCGATGATCTTCGGGATGCCGCGCGCGCTCTTCCCGGAAATCGCGCACGTCGACTTCGGCGGGCCGTCCGGCGGCGGCATCGCGTTCGCGCTGCTCTTCGCCGCGATCCCGATCGGGGCCGTCCTCGGCGGGATCTTCTCGGGCTGGGTCTCCCGGGTGCAGCGCCAGGGCTTCGCGGTGATCGTGGCGATCCTGGTCTGGGGCGTGGCCATCGTCGGGTTCGGCGTCGCGGTCGCACTCGCCGACCTCGCACCCGAGCTGATGCTCGCGCTGGCGGTGCTGATGCTGGTGATCGGCGGCGCCGCGGACATGGCCTCGGCCGCGTTCCGGTCGAGCATGCTGCAGGCCTCCGCCGCCGACGACGTGCGCGGCCGCCTCCAGGGCGTCTTCATCGTCGTCGTCGCCGGCGGACCGCGGATCGCCGACGTCCTGCACGGCGCCGCCGCCGCAGCCGTCGGCACCGCCGCCACCGCGGCCGGCGGCGGCGTTCTCGTCATCATCGGGGTGCTGGCGACGGCGGTGGCCGTGCCGGCGTTCGTGCGCTACCGGATGGTGTCGGGCTGACGCGCGGAATCCCCTCTTCCCTTGGGAAACCGGCAGTCCAGCCCGATGCATCGGGCTGGAAGCGCCAGGAACGGGCTGGAAGCTATCCCGTCACGGTCACCGCGCTGATCTGCTGCGCGGCCACCTCCGCGGGCGTGAAGGGGAACGCCACCCACTGCTTCTGGCCGAACATCACCGTCTGGTCCGAGCTCCACGGCGACGTCGGGTCGTCGGACTGGCCGTAGGTGAGGATCGTCCTCGCGTCGACGGCACCCCCGGGCAGGAACGAGATCGCCTGGATGTGTGACGAGCCGTAGGTGATCGGCCGGAAGAAGCTCCCGTTCGCGACGGTGCCGCGCGAACCGAGCGCGTTGGCGTTGCCGGCCTGGTCGCCGAGCCCGCCGCCGAGCGGGATCGCCGGGGCACCGCGGTCGCCGGCGACCTGGAGCGAGCCCCAGGTCGCGTCCATCGGGACGTTCTTCGACCGCAGGTAGGCGATCGCGTCCTTCATCGCCTTCTTCACCCCGTCGCTCTTCTCGTCGAGGTCGCGCGGGGTGCCGACCGGGTCGTCGGCGTCGAAGCCGACCTCCCAGACGTGCGCCTGGCTGAGCAGGCTCGACTTCGGCAACCGCTTCACGAACTCCTCGAAGATCTGGTTGCCGCGGCTCTCGACGTTGGAGTGCTTGTCCCAGGCGGCCAGCACCGGGCAGGCGTCGCCGCCGCCGACCGACGCGCACACGGTGGCGAGGTCGCCGTACTCGCTCATCAGCTCGCCGCCGAGGACCCGGTTCTGGTGCTCGAACCCGCGCAGGTCGGCCGGGGTCACCTTGCCGACCGCGACCTGGTCCATCACGTAGCGGTCGACCATCCGGGTGCGCAGCGTCCGGACGCACTTCTCGCAGCCGATGATCCGGGCGTAGCCCTCGAGCTTCTGGGCCGGGTTCGGCAGCCAGTAGGAGTCGTTGGCGTTCATCACCCAGTCGCGCCGCACGGTGGCCGGCAGGTTCGACGGGCCGAAGATGCCCGGGCGCTCGGCATCGGCGTCGGTCCCCCACTTGCAGACCGAATCGGCGAGGGTGCCGTCCAGGCCGGGCAGGCCGGCGAGCAGCTGGGTGACCCGGCCGATCGGTGTCATGCACTTGTTGGCGAGGTCGTTGGAGACGTTCGGCACGACCGAGTGGTCGGCGTACAGGACGTCGCCGTTGCGGTCCGCGGCCGTCGTGTTCACCCACGGCATCCCGCCGCCTGCGTCCTGCTTGGCCAGCAGGTCGCGGACGTCGGTCGCCTTGCCCATGTCGAGGAAGGTGTCGATGGTGCGCAGCTGCTCGCCGTTGGCGTCCCGGATCGCGAAGAAGCTGAGCGGGGTCCAGCCCATCAGGGTGGCCGGGTCGTCGATGACGTAGCCCTGCGCGGTCCGGTACATGTCCTCGCTGACGGTCTTCAGCGACCCGCCGGGCTGCTTCACGACGACGTCGACGACGCGGCGCTCGAGCTTCTTGAGCAGCCCGTTGGCGCTCAGGTACGTCGTCGGCGAGAGCACCGTCCGGTACTCGTACGGCGTGAACCGGTACGCCGTCGAGACGGTGTGGCTCCAGGCCACGTTCTTGTTCCAGCCGATGTTGACGACCGGCGAGCCGATCAGGCTGGCCCCGGCGACGTCGTACCGGCCGGGGATGGTGAGCTGCTGCTGGCTGAACCGGTAACGCCCGTTCCACGGGAAGTGCGGGTTGCCCAGGATCATCCCCGAGCCGGTCGAGGTGTCGTCGGCGCCGACCGCGGTCGCGTTCGAGCCGAACGGCGACGCGGGGTCCTTGCCGAGCGCCTTCATCAGCTCCTCGCTGGTCGGCAGCTCGGGCGGGACGATCCCGAACGTGGCCAGCGAGGGCAGGCCCAGGTCGGTCAGCGTCGGAGGCGTGGCGCCGACGATCTGCTTCAGGAAGTTGCCGGTCGAGGCGAGGATGTTGGCGACGTAGACGCCGTACCAGACGTCGAGCGGGGTGACGTCGGGTCGGATCCACGCGGCGCCCTTGCAGGCCGGGTCGGTGAGGTTCACGCTCCCGCCGATCGCGGTCAGGTACTTGTTCACGCCGGCGGCGTACCCGGTCACCATGGCGCGGGCCTGGGCGCCGGGCCCGGCCTTCGGGTCGGCGAGCAGGCCCTCGACGACCTTGCGGTTGTGCAGGTCGGTGATGAGGGCGTCGGACTGGAGGTTGGTGCCGTTCATGGCGACGCCGTCGTCGTACGTCGCGGTCCCGCCGAGGTAGCGCGAGCGCTCGCCGCGGCCGGTGAGGAGGACGTCGGCGAGGGTGCACGCGGTGGTCTGCGCGGCGGCGTACCCGGAGCCGAAGCCGAGCGACCCCCAGTCGTCGGCGACGATGTGCGGGATCCCGTGCTCGGTCCGCGTGATCGTCGCCGTGTAGGTCGGGGTGTCGGCCGCGGTCGGGGCCGAGCCGAGGGTGACGGTGAGCAGGGACGCGAAGAGCGCGGCGACGGCAGCGGTGCAGGCTGCGCGTCGGCGGGGTGAGGTCGCCATGCCGGTAGAACGCGGTGCGGCCTGTCCGGGTTACGGCTCGTTCACCTGCAAGGCACGGAACGTCTCGTCTTGTCCCGTTTCAGCGAGCGGCGTCGGCCTTGGCCAGGAAGTCACCGGCGAGCGCGGCGAACTCGTCCGCCTTCTCGATCTGAGGCATGTGGCCGGCCTTCTCGAACAGGTGCGCCTGCGCGTCCGGGAACGCTCGGCGCGCCGCCTCGAAGTGCTGCACCGGCAGCACCGTGTCGGCCTCGCCCCAGACCACCAGGACCGGAACACCCAGGTCGCGGACGGCCGCGTGCAGCGCGTTCCGCCAGCGCGGGTGCCGGCCGGTCATCGGGACCGCCAGCGACAGCGCCGACCCGACGAAGGTGCGCCGGAAGTCCGGCTGGCGACCGACCTTGGCGTAGTGCTTGAGCATCTCCGGGGTCGCCAGCGACGGGTCGAAGAACTGGTCCTGGGCGATCTTGGTGCTCGCCGCCCGGGCCAGCGGGACGAACCGCTTGCCGATCACCGGCAGCCCCGCGGCGGTCGCGTAGACCATCGGGAGCGGCGAGAGGTTCACCTCGGTGCCGAAGCCGATGCTGTCGACGAGCACCAGGCTGGCCACCCGGCCGGGGTGCTCGACGGCGAGCGTCATGGCGATCCCGCCGCCGAGCGAGTTGCCCATCACGTGCACCGGTCGGTCGACGTCGAGCGCGTCGAGCAGCCCGGCCATCGCCCGGGCGAACGTGCGCATCCCGGGGCGGCCCTCCTGGGCGCGGGTGAAGCCGAACCCCGGGGTGTCGGCGCTGATCACCCGGTGCCCGCGCGCGGCCAGCAGGTCGTGCGTCGCGGTCCAGTCCTCGAGGCTGCGCGCGATGCCGTGCAGCAGGAGGACGGGACTGCCGTCCTCGGGTCCCGAGACCCGGACCCGCACCGGCCTGCCGGCCACCGCGAAGGTGACCGTGTCCGGAGCGGTCATGCCGTCGCTCGCTCCGGCTCGGCCACCTCGCTGGCGGCCTTGTCGAAGCGGAGTGTCTTGTGCAGGTCGCGGCGCATGGTGGTCGCGGCGTCGACGAAGTAGTTCTGCCGGACCCGCCACGCTCCCCGGTGGCCCTGCTGCGGCAGGTCGTTCAGGGCGCGCTGGATGTACCCGGAGGCCAGGTCCAGGAGCGGGCGTCCCTCCAGCGGGCCGTCCGGGACCGGTACGACGCTGGCCGCGCCGACCTTGTCCATCTCGTTGATCACCTTGCAGACCAGCCGCGACGTCAGGTCGCCGCGGAGCGTCCAGGACGCGTTCGTGTACCCGACGCAGAGCGCGAAGTTCGGCAGCCCGGTGAGCATGCAGCCCTGCCACACGAAGTTCTCGTGGACGTTCGCCGGCGCGCCGTCGACCGTCGGGACGACGCCACCGAACAGCTGCACCTTCAGGCCGGTGGCCGGAACCACGATGTCGGCCTCGAGGACCTTGCCGCTCTTCAGCTCGATGCCCTCGGGGACGAACCGCGCGATGTGGTCGGTGACCACGTCGACCTTCCCCTCCCGGATCTTCCGGAACAGGTCGGCGTTCGGGACGGCGCAGAGCCGCTGGTCCCACGGGTCGTAGGAGGGCGTGAAGTGCTCGGCCAGGGCGGCGTCGTCGCGGAGCGCCTTGCCGGACATGCCGAGCAGCACCTTGCGCATCAGCTTCGGCTGGCGCTGGCAGAGCTCGTAGACGCCCAGGCTGTAGGCGACGTTCTTGTTGCGGATGACCTGGTGGGCCAGACCTGGCGGGAGCACCTTGCGCAGGTTGTTGGCGATCTTGTCCTGCTTCGGCACGATGCCGATCCAGGTCGGCGTGCGCTGCAGCATGGTGACGTGCGCGGCGTCGTCGGCCATCGACGGCACCAGCGTGACCGCGGTGGCACCGCTGCCGATGATGACGACCTTCTTGCCGGTGTAGTCGAGGTCCTCGGGCCAGAACTGCGGCTTCACGATCTGGCCGGCGAAGTCGTCGATCCCCTCCCAGACCGGCATGTGGCCCTGGGCGTAGTCGTAGTAGCCGGTGCAGGAGTAGAGGAACGAGCAGGTCAGGGTGCTGCGCTTGCCGTCCTGCTCGACGGTCACCGTCCAGGTGCTGGTCGCGGCGGACCAGTCGGCGGCGACGACCCGGGTGCCGAACCGGATCTTCCGGTCGATGCCGAACTCGGCCGCGGTGTCCTTGATGTACCGCAGGATCTCCGGGCCGTCGGCGATGGAGTTCTGCGCCTTCCACGGCCGGAACGGGAAGCTCAGCGTGAACATGTCGGAGTCCGAGCGGATCCCGGGGTACTTGAACAGGTCCCAGGTGCCGCCGATCGAGTCGCGGGCCTCGACGATCGCATAGCTCTTGTCGGGGCACTCGGTCTGCAGCCGGTAGCCGGCGCCGATGCCGGACAGGCCGGCGCCGACGACCAGGACGTCCAGGTGCTCGACGGTCTTCTTCGCGGGGCTCACGCGTCGGCTCCGATCGCGTCGCCGGAGATGTTGACGAGCCAGGAGACCCCGAACTTGTCGGTCAGCTGGCCGAACTCGTCGCCCCACATCTGCTTCTCCAGGGGCATGTTCACCGTGCCGCCCTCGGCCAGGCCGGTGAACCAGCGGCGGAGGTCGTCGACGTCGTCGCCGGAGAGGCTGATCGTGATGCCGCCGATCTCGGCTCGGGCCATTCCCGGCGGGGTGTCCGCCGCCATCAGGGTGAACCCGGCCGGCGTCTCGAGCTGACCGTGCATCACCTGGTCGGCGATCTCGGCCGGGCCGCCGTACTCGCCGAAGGTGCTGACGTTCAGCTCGCCGCCGAGCACCGACTGGTAGAAGGCGAGCGCCTCGGCGGCGTTGTCGCCGAAGCTGATGTAGGGGTTGAGGCGTGACGCCATCGGGTCCTCCTTCGGGGTCCGGCCGACCATGTTATTGACGAAAGTTCAGTAAGGGAAGGGGGTGCCGGAATTGCGGAGGGCGACCGCCGTCGGCGATCGCCCTCCCCGGGTCCCCGGGTCCGGCGTCCGGCTCAGGGGAGGCGCCGGCGAGCGGGACCCGGGGCCGAGCGCGGGAAGCGCCCCGGCAGCACTCGGTCACCCGGGCGGCCCCGAGCGCGTCGGGGCCACGCTAGGTAGACCTCGACGATCACCGGTTGCTTACGCAGGTCACTCCCCGATCCGGCCGTCCACGCACTCGCGCAGCAGGTCGGCGTGGCCGTTGTGACGGGCGTACTCCTCCACGATGTGCACCAGCAGCTCGCGCACCGAGACCCGGCCGTGGTGGTACTCGACCACCCGGCCGAGATCGGTCTCCGCGGCGATCGCGGCGTCGGCGTACGCCTGCTCCTCGCGCAGCCGGGCCCAGGCGTCCGCGACCACGGCCGGGTCGGCGACGGCGCCGTCGAAGTCCGCGTCCGGCTCCGCCTCGGTCCGGTAGATCCGCGGCACGTCGAGGCCGTGCAGAATCTGCCGGAACCACCCGCGCTCGACATCGGCCAGGTGCCGGACCAGCCCGAGCAGCGACATCGTCGACGGCGGTACCGAGCGCCGGGCGAGCTGCTCGGCGTCGAGACCGGCGCACTTCACCTCCAGCGTCTTCCGCTGGTACCGGATGTACTCGACGAGGTTCTCCTTCTCGTCGCCCTCCCCGGTCCCCTCGGTCTGCCGGGGGTCCTCGACGGGCGGCAGGAACATGTCGGCGCGGCGCTGCGGGCTCATGGGCCGATCATGCTCCGGCGGTGCCGCCGACGAAACCGGGTTTCGAGACGGGCGCTGCGCGACCTCCTCGACCAGCGGGGGTCAGTGCGAGGGCAGCACGCAGGCGGTGTCCAGGCCGAGCACCCGGTTGAGGCGGCCGAAGGCCATCCAGGAACCGAGGCACATCGACAGCTCGACGACCTCCTCCTGCGTGTACGCCGCCAGCATCCGCTGCCAGAACTCGTCGTCGAGGTTGTGGTGGTCCGTGGCGAACCGGAGGGCGTACTCCGCCGCCAGCCGGCTGCGTTCGGTGAGCACCGTCGAGGTCTGCCAGCCGCGGACCTCGTCGTCGTACCCGGCGGGGACGGTGACGCCGTCGCGCTCGGTCCGCCAGTCCTGGCAGAACACGCAGCCGTTGACGTCCGCGATCGTCAGCCGCGCCGCCTCGAACTCCTCCAGCGCCAGGGTGCTGTGCTCGTAGACGGCACCGGAGAACTTCACCGCGGTCATCCCGATCTTGGGGACCATCTCGCCCCAGACGTACATGATCGGGTCCTTGCCGGCGGGGACGTCGACGATCATCGCGTGCCTCTCTCGGGTCCGCCGACGGCCCTGCGGCCGCCGTGCAGGTTCCAGTCTGCACGAGACGCGGCGTTCCGTCAGTTGTCCGTGGACTTCTTCGCCGACTGGTGCTGCTCGATCCGGACCCGGACCCCGACGGTGATCAGCCGCACGAACGCCGCGACGAAGATGATGTCGAAAGCCATCTGGGCGGTCGCGATGGCGCGGGCCAGCTGGCCCTCCGGGTGGATGTCGCCGTACCCGACCGTCGCCATCGTGGTCGCCGTGAAGTAGAGCGCGTCCAGCCGGGTCTCGATCCCGTCCATCTGGTCGGTGCCGTGCACCGCCAGCGAGTAGTACCCGAGCGCGAAGATCACCAGCACCAGCTCGAAGAGAACCAGGAGCTGGATCCCGGTCAGGTGCGGGCCGGCACCCTGGGCCTGGCGACGGAACTCCTTGACCACGACCCAGGTCACCACGCCGATCGCGACCGACGTGATGACCACGCTGAGTGCGACCCGCCACGAGGACTGCCCGGATTCGACCGGGATGAAGAAGTACGCCGCGATCACGGCGGAGAACGTGGCCAGGCTGATGAGCGTCGAGCGTCGGACCCCTTCCGGGTCGAACGTCAGCATGCTCATCGCGCAGGTCCTTCCTCCGCCTGGTCACCGGTCGACGCGTCCACCGGCTCCTCGGCCGGCGCGTCCGGCGGCTCGTCCGCCGCCTCGCCGACGGCCTCGAGCTCCTTGTTCGGATTGCCGGAGATCAGCGGTAGCGCCCACCGGGCCTCCGGATCGACGTCGATGAGCAACGCCTTGGCCAGCAGGGTGAGCGGGATCGCGAGCAGTGCCCCCATCGGGCCGATCACCCAGGCCCAGAACATCAACGACACGAAGGTGAGCGTGGTGCTCAGCCCGAGCGCGTCGCCGACGATCTTCGGCTGGATCACCGACTGGATCACGAAGTTGATCAGGCAGTAGATGATGATCACGGCAAGCATCGTGCCGACGCCGCCCTCGAGCAGGCCGATCAGCGCCGGCGGGATCACCCCGATGACGAACCCGATATTCGGGATGAAGTTCGTGACGAACGCCAGCACGCCCCAGACCCCGGCCGCCGGGATCCCCAGCGCGTAGAGGGCCGCGGTGTCGATGATCGCGACGACGAGACCGAAACCGGCGGAGACCGCGAAGTACTTCCGGGTGCCGCTGGCGAAGGAGACGAGCGCGTCGACCACGGCCGGCCGCTCGTCGCGGGCCGAGAGCAGGTGGGTCGGGAACCTCGCCGCGTCCAGGCCGATGAACAGCACCAGGATGCCGATCAGGAAGACGTTGGTGAGGATGCTCAGCGCGCTCTTGAGGATGTCGGTGGCGTAGCCGAACAGCTTGCCGACGTCGAGGGAGTTGACCAGCGTGTCGGTCTGCTCCTTCTTGACGCCGAGGTCGCCGAGCCAGGTGGTCACGTTGTCGACCAGGTCGTTGATCTGCGGCGCGTACGTCGGCACCAGGGCCGCCATCCGGGCCACCGACACGATCAGGGCCACCAGCATCGCGATCAGGATCGCGTAGACCGCGAGGATCGTGGCCACCGTCGCGAGCACGTTCGGCACCCGGTGCCGGACCAGCCAGCCGCGGATCGGGAAGACCGTGATCATCAGGACCACCGCCAGGAAGACCGGCGAGATGATGCCCGCGACCGCCTTCATCCCGGCGACCGTGATCACGGACGCGGCGAATCCGAGCACGATCAGCAGGCCGCGTGGCAGCACGGTGTTCGACTTCTGGCCGGGGCGGGTCTCAGCGGTGTCGGTCACGGTTCCTCGCTCTCTGGGCCGAGTCTCGCAGAACCCGGGCCCCGGACCGGGGAGATCCGGGCGCTTTCTACGCCCCCGAATCGCTACAGATCCTCGCCTCGCGGCCGATGGGAGGGCCAGGCGACGTCGGACCGGAACCCCGGTCCGACGTCGCCAGCCCACTTCCTGCCCGACCGCTTGGACCCGTCATGCCCGACTTCCGGACGCCCACCACCGCCGCACCTGCCCGCAGGACGCGGGACTACCGGCGGGCGCTGGCCACGGTGCTCTTCGGCGCCCTGGTCGTCGGGCTGGTCGCCTGGGTGCGGCCCGCGGAGGGCCTCGGCTACTCGCCCCTGGTCGACGCCCCGGCCGCCTACCAGGGCCAGACGACCTGCGCCCGGTCGCCGCAGCCGGGGACCGTCGCGCTGTCCCGCTGGCTGCTGAAGAGCTATCCCGGGACCGGCTCGATGGGCCTGATGCGGGCCTGCGGCACCGGCGGGCGGAGCGAGCACAAGGACGGCCGCGCCTTCGACTGGGCGGCCGACGTGCGGAACAAGCGCGCCAAGCGGGCGGCGTACCGGTTCATCCGGGCCGCGCTGGCCGGCGACGCCGGCGGCAACGCCCATGCCCTGGCCCGGCGGATGGGGATCATGTACCTGATCTACAACGACACGATCTGGTCCTCCTCCCACGACTTCGCCCCGCGCCCGTACCTCAACGCCGGCTGCCGCTCGCTGAAGAAGTGCTCGCGCACGCTGCGGCACCTCAACCACGTGCACATCTCGCTGGGCTGGGCCGGCGCCGCCGCACAGACGTCCTGGTACCGCGCCCGCGGCGTGCCGGCGCTGCCGGTCCTGCACCCCGGGACCAACGAGCTGGATGCGGACGCGACCGCGGTGGTCGGGCTGACCGTGCCCGCCACCGGGGCGACCGTGCGTTCGTCCTACCTGCTCCGCGCCGGCGTCACCTACCGCGTCGTCGCCGCCGGAACCGTCGGGTACGGGGCGGGCGTCACCGGGGACGCGAGCTGCACCTGGAGTGCCGCCGCCCCCGTTCCGGTCCCGACCCTGCGGGGAACGCTCGTCGACCCGGGCCCGACCGATCCGACGGCCGGCTGGGACGGCTGGCAGGACCACGAGGGCAGCAGCCACCCGGCGAGCCCCGCCGCGCTGCCGCTGCCGGCCAGCCAGGGCCTCGCGGTCAACGGCGCGCTCCGCTGGGACGCCACCGGCTGCCGCTACGACCACACCTACGAGGCCTGGTTCACGCCGCTGGTCGACCAGTGGCTCGAGGCGCGCACGCTCGACCCGGTCCCGGCGGGCGGCACGGCCGAGGGCACCGGCTCCTTCCGGCTGTACGTCGCCCGCGACGACATCGCCCTCGGCTCGCTGGCCGGCTGACCGGACTGCGGATCGGATCGCCTCAGGCGCCCCGGTCGTGCCAGGTGCACAGGCAGACCCGGTTGCCCTGCGGGTCGGCGAGCACCCAGAACCGCGGCGCCCACTCGTCGGTGACGAGCGTCCCGCCGGCCGCGAGCGCGGCATCGATCCGCGGCTGGACCTCGGCGGGGTCGACCCACACGTCGGGGTGCCAGCGCTGCCGCGGCTCCTCGCTGCCCGAGTCCTGGAACCAGATCGTCGGCACGGCGCCGCTCTTGTCCTGGACCTCGCCGTTGGCCGGCTCCAGGCGCAGCACCGCGGACCAGAACGGCAGCACCGCCGCGTGGTCCGGGGAGTCCAGGCCGAGCTCGAAGCGCGTCTGCCCGTCACCGTCGAGGGCGACGCCGGCCGCGGCCGCGATCTCCGCGATCCGCCGGGCCAGGGTGACGTCGCGGTCGGTGACCCCGCCGACGTCGTGGCTGCTCAGCCGGACGTCGACGTACGGGTAGCGCAGGTCGAGATCGGGGTGGTGGTTCATCTCCTCCGCGGCAGCACCGATCTCGTCGACGACCTTCAGGCCGGTCACGAAGTCGCCGGTGCGGATCCGTGTCTGGATCCCGCCGAGCAGGTATACCCACTGCTCCAGCCCGAGGTCGGTGAACTGCTGCCCGGTCAGCTTGTCCTGGGAGGTCATCTCCCCATGCTGCCCTGGCCGCCGGACCAGCGGAAGGCTCAGGCCTTGTTCTTGCTCTCCACGGCGCGCCAGATCGCGGTCACGATGATCGCGCCGGCCAGCGAGCCGAGGAGGCCGCTCGCCTTGAGGTCGAGACCGTCGCCGGAGAGCAGGCTGATCAGCAGGCCGCCGACGAACGAGCCGGCCAGACCGGCGGCGAACGCCATCGGCCAGTTGATGCTGCCGCCGTCCCGCCCCAGGATCAGCTGGGCACCGGCGCCGACCAGCATGCCGAACAGGATGATCGCGATGATGAGCATGACCCGATCCTAGGGGTAGCGGGTCGTGTGCCCCTCGACGCGCCCCAGCGCGTCGACAGGCACACGACCGGGTTACGGCAGGTGCCGGACGATGTCCTCGACGCGGTCCTTGGCGTCGCCGAACAGCATGTGCGAGTTCTCCTTGAAGAACAGCGGGTTCTGCACGCCGGCGTAGCCGGGGGCCATCGAGCGCTTGAAGACGATGACGTCACGTGCGTTCCAGACCTCCAGGACGGG